>DASUGV010000243.1:0-3281 GCA_036273835.1 Rhodocyclaceae bacterium | reverse complement strand
ATTTCAAGGATCATCGGACAAGCGACCGATCCCAATCCGGCGTTGAAACAGCAGAACATTCAGAACCAGATTCCAATCGTCCGGTCACGCGAGATCGAATCCATGCTGCGCGTCAGCAGCGGCAATACCGCTGTCATGGGCGGACTGATGGAAGATCTGCTCGACAACACTGATGATACGGTGCCTGGGCTTTCCAACACGCCGTTCATTGGTGGCGTATTTCAAAATCGCAATGATCTGAAACGCAAAACCGAGCTGGTCATTTTCATCCGTCCAACGGTCGTTCATGACGCCAGCATCAATGGTGATTATCGTAGCTATAGCGGCGACTTACCGACCGCAGGTTTTTTTGAAAACAACAATGTCGGCCCGCAACTGATACCCAAGCTGCCGGAGGCAAAGTAGTGAGCTTGCTCATCGACGCGCTCAAGCAAGCCGAGGCGTCGCGTCTTCAGGCCGAGCAATCTGACGTTCCCGTTGCAAAAACAGACAAACTTTCGCTTGAGCCCCTGACCTCCAAGGACCAGGCAATATCCAACTCGGATAACGCGCGCATTGCGGTGCCAGCAACGTCGCGAACGTCCGGCACAGCGGAAACCAATGCAGCGGCAGTACGTGCGAACGCGCGCGAGCTATTTGCCGTCAAACAGAAAGCGCCCAGCCGCGTTCCGCTGATTGTCACGGTGATCGGTCTATCGCTCTTGGCGGCCGGCGCGTGCTACCTCTGGTGGGCGACACGTCCACGTGGCTTGCAGCCAGGTCCAGGACTTGCCACCAGCACTTTCAGGCCCGCTACGAATAGCGACTCTGCGAACGCCGCGGCATCTCCCGGCCGTGCACCAGCCATCAAATCCATTCCTCCCACACAAACCGCGCCGGCAAATATCGACTCGCCTGTGCGCATGGGCCGCCACAGCGAGAGGCAAGCTTCACATTCAGACGTGACCTCGTCGCCGGCGCGCCCTCAAGACAGCGATGTCGCTCAACCTATCGTGCGGCACAGCACCGAGGAAGCCACTTCTAATGCGGCACCGACGCAAGTACAGCTTGCTTACGACGCCTGGCAACTCGGCGACATTGCTTTGGCGCGCAGCCGATATGCCGAAGTGCTACAACAGGAGCCGCACAACATCGATGCGCTTGATGCACTTGGCATGATCGCGTTACACAGCGGACAAGCCGATTCGGCGGAGCGCTATTTTCGCGACGCGCTCGTGGTGAATCCGAAAGACGCAACAGCCGTAGCGCAACTCGGTTTGCTCTACATGGCGAGCGAGCCCGTCGTGGCTGAAAACCAGTTACGCTCTCTGTTGGCGGAACAACCAAACAGCAGCGTGGCGAATTTTGCGCTAGGTAGTTTGTTTGCCAAACAAGGGCGTTGGAGCGAAGCACAACAATCGTTCTTTCAAGCCTATACGCTAGATGCCAACAATCCCGACGTGCTATACAACCTGGCGGTCAGCCTTGATCATTTGCACCAGCCCAAACCCGCGCAGCAATACTACGAACAAGCCGTTCAAGCCGCGCGCTTGCGTCCTGCCTCATTCGATCCTGCAGTTGCCCGTTCGCGTGCGCAATCGCTTGCGAGCGCCGCAAGCTCATCGGCCGCCAGCCGCTAACATTCAATTGGCATGGACTCCCAGCTCACACACCGCCAACCTCTAGGACAATTGCTGATCAATCACGGCGTAATCAGTGAAGATCAGTTGCGCATTGCGCTGCACGAACAAGCGAACAGCAATACACCGCTGGGCAAATTATTGGTTCAACTGGGTTTCGTGTCCGAAGCGGCATTGCGCGACGCGTTGTCCGAATCGCTTGGCAAGCAGAGCGTGGACTTGCTGCACGCCATTGCCGATGCTGAAGCGCTTGCACTCGTGCCCGTTGAAATAGCCAAACGTCATAGACTGTTGCCATTGCGCTGGGACGCCGACAGTCATCGCCTGGTCGTAGCCATTTCGGACACCGACGACATCGTCGCGCTCGACAAACTGCGCGCGCTGCTGCACGAAGATGCGGAGATCGAAACCCTGTTGGCTGGCGAAAGCGAGATTGTCCGTGCCATCGACCAATATTATGGTTTCGAACTGTCGATCGACGGCATTCTCACCGAAATCGAGACCGGCGAAATCGACTACCGATCGCTCGCCGCGTCGAGCGATCAATACAACCAGCCCGTTGTGCGACTGATCGATGCGCTGCTTGCCGACGCCGTCAAGCACGATGCCTCCGACATCCACTTCGAACCCGAAGCCAGTTTCTTGCGCGTGCGCTACCGCATCGACGGCCTGCTCCGGCAAATACGCGTTTTGCATAAATCGTATTGGGCCGCGATGGCGGTGCGCATGAAAGTCATGGCATCGCTCAACATTGCCGAAACACGTGCGCCACAGGACGGCCGCATCTCTCTGAATATCCGCGGCCGGCCGGTGGATTTTCGCGTGTCTTCGCAACCGACGATCCACGGCGAAAACATCGTGCTGCGGATTCTCGATCGGCAGAAAGGCATCGTGCCACTGGACATGCTGGGGCTGACCGAATCACAACTGGAAATGCTGAAGCTGATGATCGCGCGGCCCGAGGGCATCATTCTGCTCTCCGGACCTACCGGCAGCGGCAAAACCACGACGCTTTACTCGATTCTCAACCACATCAATTCCGAAGGCATCAACATCATGACGCTCGAAGATCCGGTCGAGTATCCGATGTCGATGATTCGTCAGACTTCCGTGTCGGAGGCCACCAAGCTCGATTTTGCCAATGGCATACGTTCGATGATGCGGCAAGATCCTGACGTGATTCTGGTCGGCGAAATCCGCGATGCCGAAACCGCAGAGATGGCGTTCCGCGCCGCCATGACCGGCCACCAGGTCTATTCGACGCTTCATACCAATTCGGCCATCGGCGTGATTCCGCGCCTGCTTGACATTGGCATATTGCCCGACATCATGGCCGGCAACATCATCGGCGTGGTCGCGCAGCGTCTGGTACGCAAACTATGTCCGCACTGCTGCCGTTCTCGCCCACCCGCGCCGTTCGAATTGAGGCTGCTCGGCTTGCCATCGGATCGCGCGGTCACCGCGTTGTTCGAACCGGTGGGCTGCGCCAAGTGCGACCATCAAGGATATCGGGGCCGCATGGCGGTCATGGAACTGATTCGCATGGACGCCGATGTGGATGAATTGATTGCCCGCCGCGCTACTTTCCGCGAAGTGCGCAATGCCGCTCGCGCCAAAGGTTTCCGTACGCTTGCAGAAGACGGCGTGCGGCGTGTAGTTGAA
>DASUGV010000242.1:0-2226 GCA_036273835.1 Rhodocyclaceae bacterium | reverse complement strand
GGAAATCATCGTTCGTGTATGTGCCGCGTTAACCGCGCATGCACAACTCGAAGAAGAGATCTTCTATCCGGGCGTGAAGGAGCACATCAAGGAGGGAGACCTTATTGATGAGGCCGAGGTCGAGCATCAATCTATGAAAGATCTCATCGCCAAACTCGAAAGCGGCTCGCTCGACGAGGACAAAAGCGACGCAACTTTTACGGTTTTGTGCGAGTACGTTCTTCACCACGTCAAAGAAGAAGAAGGCAAACTGTTTCCACAGGTTAAAAAGGCGCGAGAAATCGATTTGGATGCCATGGGTGAAGAAATGGCTCGGCGCAAGGCGGAACTCAGCGCAGCGGTTGGTTTGAAGCAGGCAGAGGCTTCGTCTTCCAGCAGAAAAAGCGCGGATAAGAAAAGTTCGGTACGCAGAAAGGTTGCTTGAATTATCCCGCATTCCTACTTATGGTTTTTTGGATGTCGCGCGACTTCGTGTTGTCGACATGCTCGACAGCACTTGGGGAAGTAGATTGAGTCGTCGAAGTCATGCCGGCGGTCTCGCTCAGAGTAACTCCTTGATCGTGTAAGGGCTCTAATCCGGCACCTGGATCTTCATTGCCATCCTGTTCGGGTGGTCCGCTGTCCACACTGTCTTGTGAGCGGGTGCGAGCCGGATCCGCTTCGCCATTGCGCATTTGTTCGGGCAATTGAACTCTCCTGCAAGCGTGATGTTTAGATATGACTCTCATTGCAGCAGGCGGCGTGCCCGTGAGACTCAGATATCCGATCCCAATGACTGACGAACCAGAACACCGTCGACGAGACGAGGTACTTGTTCAAAAGTACTCACATCCGCATGGCGGGACGGAATCGGCTCGTAGTCGTCGCCAAACGCAACATCACTGAACCTCCAACCCGAGCGGCGCCGGAAAGCGCCCCAGAAACGCTTGAGCGTCCACCATTGCATGGCGATCAGGCCACGCTCGTTGTCGGCATCGATAGTTGGATCGCCAACGCCAGTGGGGCGAGGTGCTTCGCCAAACAACGCTGTGCCGAACAGTGTGTCCCAGATCGACAATACCTGTCCGAAATTGCAATTATGCAAATTGGGACGCGCGGGATCTACACGCATATGATGCAGACGATGAAATTTGGGATCGACAAAGACCCTTTCAATCAACCAGCCAAATCCGATGCGCACATTGGTATGCGAAAAATTCTGCACCAGTTCGCCCATTAACATCAGCAACGCAAATTGGGACGGATCGACTCCCATCGCAATGCCCACGACGGCGAGAATCACCGACTGCAACGCACCATCCAGATAGCTGCCGCGATCGTTTGTCCAGCAACTCATCTGGCGCTGGCTGTGATGCATGCTGTGCAAGGCCCACCACCATGGAATCGCGTGCTGCGCACGATGCATCCAATAATAGGTGAGGTCATAAATCACGTAGTAGACGAAAAACAGCCACAGAGGATGATGCTCGAACCAAGGCATCAAATGTTTGACGCTGATCGCCGAGTCGACCGCGCCGTCACTGCTGGCGCCGAGAAACAGATTGCCGAGCGGAGTCAGCACCAGGAAGCTGAACAACGGAAACAGGCCAAGCAGCATCAGCAGCGTGTACAGCCGGTCGATTCCAGTCAAGTGCCGATCCGTCCAGCGCTCTGCCGGCCACAAGCTCTCCAATGGACGCAGTATCAGGCCGATGATGCAGATCTGCATGACCGCAATCATTCCCGCTTCGGCAATCTCGCTCGGATCGCCGGCCGTGCCTTGAATATGCAAAATGAATAACACAGGCGTCACCACATGGCCGCTGAGCCACGCAATCATGTGAGACCAGAGTTGAGACAAATCGGACATCTTCGCTTCTTCGTAAATATGGACAGCGGATTAACGCAACGCAAGGCGCAATTCAAATACTTCGCGATAACCGCTCTACAAATACCACACTGCCGGAAACACGGTCACCGCCAGCACGTAGATCAACCATTCAAGATTATGACGAGCGAGAAAACCGGTGAAGTGGAAAATCAGGATGATGACAGCGACGACATAGTACAAGGCAAAAAACATACGGTTCACTCCGGCAAGCGTATTGCGCGAATGATTCGATCTAGCAATCGGAATCTTGGTTTTTATTCCTCGACGTGACGCAAAGAAAAGTCGATCGACTGCACATCTTTGGTGAGGCTACCTACGGAAATGCGATCCACGCCCGCTTCCGCAATCTCGCGCAC
>DASUGV010000241.1:0-4508 GCA_036273835.1 Rhodocyclaceae bacterium | reverse complement strand
CCGCTCGTGACATCTACGCCGTAGGCCTTCTTGAAATCCACTCCGCGCATGGTGGAGAGGGCTTGCACGTTCTTGATGCCTTCGACTTCGCAGAATCGTTTGGCGGCGAATGGCAGATCGGCGGAAATCACGAGGACAACGGCATTATTCAGACTAGCGGCCCGCTCGTTGAATTTGCGCGTCGACACAGCGCAGGTCGCCGTGTCCAGACTGGGCACGATATTCAGCACCTTTCTCTTGCCCGCGAAATTGGCAAGAGAAACGTTCGACAAATCCGCTGCGACGAGCGAAAAATCTGCGGCGGTATCGCCGGTTTTTGGAAAATTGCCTGCGACCTCGATTGGGTTACCACCTAAAGTGACTGTACTCATGTTTGCGCTCCGCTATAAAAAATTGGATTCGATGCAAATAGCATCTCAAGGATAAAACGTATAGACACGATAACCCGCTGCAGGTAGATCGGTACTGATGGCGACATTGGCCGTGACTTCCTCTTGCGCATCAAACGCTATTTTTTCACGCTGTGCCGGCGGGAGCCAATCGCGCGGTGCGAGCACGCGGCGTGCCAGCGCGCGGTCGAAACGGTCGGTCAAGGTTAGCTCGAGTTGCGGCCAGTTTTGCGGATAATTGGCTTTGTTGCGCAGCGTGACAACTAGACGGTAGTGGCCGGCACCGCTGGGATCAGGCGTCAGATCGGTGCCCTCGACGATGATCTGATCTGCGTCGCTCGGATAAGGTACTTTACAACCAAACGTCGCACATGCCTGCTCCAGTGAAGCACGCGCCGCGGGGTAGGCGCGTGCCAAATCCATGCGGAAAGCGAAGATACCTTGTATCGCAGCTGTCAATAATAAAAGCAGACTGCCTAGCGCCCACCAGTTCAATCTGACGCGCCTCGGTTCTTTTTTTGGTATGACAAATTCATCTTCGAGGAAAACGGTGCCCGGGTCCAGCGCTTCATCCGAGAACGCTAGAGGTTCGTCCATATCCTCGTGCATGTCTTCTTTCAGCGCGGGCTCGGTAGGTAACCCGAGGTCGAAGACGGGCTCGGCAGGCAGCTCTTTTACCGTAATGGGTGGAGGAATTTCCTCCGCAACGATCTGAGGCGCGTGAAGCGGCGAATTGTCCTTGTCGACATCCAGGTCGAAATCCAAATCTACATCGAGACCCGGGTCGGCATCGAACTCTGGATCGACGCTATGCATTTCGATAGCTTCGGTGATGGATGCTTCCAGCGCACGCATCGACTCCTCGGAATTGGGATCGATTGTGAG
The DNA here is from genome assembly GCA_036273835.1 of Rhodocyclaceae bacterium. GTDB lineage: Bacteria > Pseudomonadota > Gammaproteobacteria > Burkholderiales > Rhodocyclaceae > DASUGV01. The sequence continues at coordinate 3,234 of DASUGV010000241.1, read as the reverse complement.
CCCGTCAATGAGGGTCGCGATTGCCGACTGGCCCATTGACTCCGATGCAGATTTTGCTTCCGGCTTTGTTTCGGATTGCGTTTCGATCGTCGAGTTCGGGACGACCGGCTCTATGCGATTGTCATCGAACGGTTCCAGATTGAAGTCGATGCGAAAATCTTTTTCTTCGGCGGCTGTCAGCGGCACTGGATTTGCATCTGAAGATGACGCGGCCGGCGGTGTGTCGGAAGTTTGTATTGGACTTGCAGACGGACGCTCCGCTGCTGGAGCGGGCGGGGATGTTTGAACTGCAGGTGTAACAGGCACAGCCGGTGTTTGATCGGTCCGCTGCCGAGCAGCGACAGCAAACGGCGCAAGCGGTGGAAGTGCGACGGGACGAACCGCCGGTGTTGGAACGGGCGCGGCGGCTGGCGGTGCAATATCGGCAGTGTTCGTTGTTGGCGCAGCGGGTGGCGATTCTGCCGCCGATGACGGGAGCATACTTTCGCTTGGGCGCGTGGTGGCGGCCGGGTCGCTACCCGTATCGGATAGCTCATCCAGCGAATCCAATGCCGAGAACGCAGTATGACATTTGCCGCAGCGCACGCGTCCGCCGCGCACGTTGAGCTGCTCCGGGCGTATGCGGAAACTCGTGCCGCAAGCGGGGCAGCGTGTGACTAGCATGGCTTGCCATCCTGGATTTGGATACAGGTCTGTGTGCTCGTTCGCGTAAGCGCTTCTTGTCTACTCTCCAAGCGGACCCAACCGTCGTTTTCGGCGCCGACACTCAGTGCAATGTATGGCGCATAAGCGTCGATCACTTGTTGCGCCTGTGGCGCCAAGACGCCGGACAACGCCAACCGGCCCCCAGGCTTTACGTGCGAGGCGATGCCGGGGGCAAGAACACACAATGGATTGGTCAGGATATTGGCAACGACGCAGTCGAATTGACCATCAATTGGTTGCGCACTGCTGCGCCAGATGGCTTGTACATTATTGCGTTCAGCATTTGCTCTGCTGGCGGCCACGGCATGATCGTCGATGTCCACGCCCATCACGCTTTGAGCGCCCAGCTTGGACGCGGCGATGCCCAGAATGCCGGAACCGCAACCGTAGTCGAGGACACCGCAAGAAGGCATGACATTGTCACACAACCATTGCAGGCAAAGGCGCGTAGTGGGATGCGAGCCGGTGCCGAACGCCATGCCCGGATCTAGTTCGATGTTGATGGCGGCAGGGTCTGGTGCGGTATGCCAAGAGGGTACGATCCACATCCGATCATTGACCTGGATGGGATCGAACTGGGACTGGGTGAGTTGTACCCAATTTTGCTCGGCGACTTCTTCGATATGGAATGCCGGCACTGCCGCGAGACCCGCGTCGCCCGAGGCAGCAGCTAACGCGATAGCCAGTTCCGCTGTCTCGTCGAATAGCGCGATGACCCGGCTGTTTTCCCACAGCTTTTCATTGTGGTGACCCGGTTCTCCAAACTGCGGTGTTTCGTTTTCGGTGCCTGCGTCGGCGTCTTCGACACTTACCGATAAGGCGCCATGCTCCATCAACGCTTCAGACAGCGCTTCGGCCTGCGCGGCTTCGGCTTTCAGGGTGACGGCGTACCACATGGCGTATCTTTGTTGGTTGAAGTCCTGTTATTTTTTAGCGAGTTTATTTTCTAGATAATGAATGCTAGCGCCGCCCTTGATGAAATTGGTATCGAGCAGCAATTCCTGATGAAGCGGAATATTGGTCTTTATCCCATCTACGACCATCTCCGACAAGGCAATGCGTAAGCGGCGGATGGCTTGTTCGCGCGAATCGCCGTAAGCGATAACTTTGCCGATCATCGAATCGTAATAAGGCGGCACGCTGTAGCCCGCGTAGACGTGAGAATCGACGCGGATGCCGGGGCCGCCGGGGGTATGCCAAGACAATATCTTTCCAGGCGACGGCGTGAACTTGAAAGGATCTTCCGCGTTGATACGGCATTCGATGGAATGCCCGCGCAGTTGCACATCTTTCTGCTTGTAGCGTAGGACCTCGTTGTTGGCTACGTGGATTTGCTCTTGCACGATATCGATGCCCGTGATCATTTCTGTAACCGGGTGTTCGACCTGCACGCGCGTATTCATCTCGATGAAGAAAAACTCGCCTTTTTCGTACAGGAATTCAAAAGTACCCGCGCCACGATAGCCGATGCGCTTACAGGCCTCCACGCAGCGCTCACCGACTTTGGCAATTATCTTGCGGTCGATTCCCGGCGCGGGTGCTTCTTCCAATACTTTCTGATGGCGGCGTTGCATCGAGCAGTCGCGCTCACCAAGATAAATGGCGTTGCCGTGCTGATCGGCGAGTATCTGAATTTCCACGTGACGCGGATTTTCGAGATATTTTTCGAGATATACCGTCGGATTGCCGAAGGCCGCGCCTGCTTCGGCGCGCGTCGTCGTTACTGCAGAAATCAAAGCCGCTTCGGTATGCACGACACGCATGCCGCGCCCGCCACCGCCACCCGACGCTTTTATGATAACGGGATAACCTACGGCACGCGCGATCTTGACGATTTCCTTCGGATCGTCCGGTAAAGCTCCACCGGATCCAGGCACGCAAGGGACGCCCGCCTCGAGCATTGCGTTTTTGGCGCTGACCTTGTCGCCCATCAGGCGAATGGTGTCGGGGCGCGGGCCGATGAACACGAAGCCGGACGATTCGACGCGTTCGGCAAAATCCGCGTTCTCGGACAGAAAGCCGTAGCCCGGATGAATGGCCTCTGCATCGGTTACTTCCGCCGCCGCGATAATGGCCGGAACGTTGAGATATGACAACGTGCTGGACGGCGGCCCGATACACACCGATTCGTCAGCCAGTTTGACGTACTTGGCCTCGATGTCCGCTTCGGAGTGCACAGCCACGGTGCGAATACCCATCTCGCGGCAGGCACGCAGTACGCGCAGAGCGATTTCTCCGCGATTGGCGATTAGAACTTTTTCGAACATTGCGTTTGGATCATGCGTGAGGTGTTGAAGGCAAAAGGGTGAAGTGTTGGGGACAACATACCTCTTACATCATCAACCAATTACAAACAGCGGCTGGCCGTATTCGACCGGTTGGCCGTTTTCAACCAGAATGGCTTTAATGACACCGGCCGTATCGCACTCGATTTCGTTCATCAATTTCATTGCTTCGATCAGGCAAAGCGTATCGCCGACGGAGACAGTTTGTCCCTCTTCGACAAAAGCTTTGGACTCCGGCGACGCC
>DASUGV010000240.1:0-2654 GCA_036273835.1 Rhodocyclaceae bacterium | reverse complement strand
CGCCGAGCTGAGGAACGCTGCGCGAGACTAGAGCCAAGCCCACGTCGATCAGTAACAGCACGAGCAGGATCGGAAAAGCCAAAGCCACGCCGGCAAAAAACATATAGCCAAACTGGCGCGCAGCCCACATGCCATCTGCAGGTCCCGCAATCGCATGGCCCGGTGGAAATATCGAAGCCGATTCCGCCATCAATCGAAAAAGCAAAAGATGGCTATCCGTTGCAAAGAAGAAAGCTGCTGCCAGCATCGCCAGCGCAGACCCGATCATCGGACCTTGTTGATTTGTAATCGGATCAAACAGATTGGCGACGCCAAATCCGATTTGAAGATCGAGCAATCTGCCCGCCAAAGACACTGCCGAAAATGCGCCAAGCAACCCGAACGCGATGAAAGCGCCCGACATCGCTTCGGTGACGAACATCCCGATCAATCCGAACGGCCCGATTCCCTCGAAATGCAAAGCGGTTGCCGGCACAAGCGGAACGAGTGAAAAGCTCAATGCCAAGACAATAAGTATTCTTGCACTCCCTGGAATGGGAACGGAACTCAGCGGTGGTGCAAATAGAAACACGGGCGCCAGCCGCGTAGCCAAAAGCAGCGCAGCAAGCAACACCGTGGATGAAAATTCTATTGTCATAACCAGACTGCCGCAGTTATAGGTAACCTGGTATGGCCGATATAGTTTGCGTCGCATAGCCTACGAGCTTCGCCAACGCCCACGGCCCTGCGATCACGGCGGTCAGGCCCACCGCAAGCAGCTTGGGAACAAACACCAGAGACATGTCTTGAATTTGCGTGACCGCTTGAAACACGCTTACCACTAACCCGACCAGCAAACAGACAGCGAGAATGGGTGCGGCCACCAACAAGGACAACAACAGCGCGTCCGAAAATAGACGCAGCGCAAGATCGCCAGACAATTTCGACTCCCTTAAAACTATGATCTAATTCTTCTCGCGATATGCTCTTATAATTCTTCTCCGCAGCTTTTGGCCTACCCGACTAAACAAATGACCAAAGCTTTGGATGTATTAACCACCCGCATATGTTGGCAGATGCATTGTCTAACTGTCCACTATCTTTTTTTCACGCGCTACGCAGACCATGTCTTCCGCACCGACCGCACAGCTTGAGCGTCTTCTGAACTATCTTGCGCAAGATCCTGATAATCCACAGCTTCTGTCGGATGTCGCACATCTCGAATATTTAGCAGGCCAAAACGATCAGGCATGGATACATGCCGATAAAGCTTCGGCAATGGAAACCTCGCCCGCCCTCGCACATACGATCAAGGGCTTGCTTGCCTCCGATCGCGGCGCCATGCAAGAGGCCAGCGGATATTTTGCGGATGCGCTGCATCGCGGCGAGAACGATCCGTACATTCTGTTTCGCTACGCGCAAGCCTTGGCACTCTCCGAAAAATTTGCGGAAGCAGAAATGCCCGCGCGCGAAGCGGCCAAAAATCCCGAACGCGCACCTGACGCTGAAGCGCTGTTGGTACGCGTTCTGCATTATTTGGGAAATATAGAAGATGCCATAGTCATTGCCGAGACGGCAATTGCAGCGGGTCGCGAGTCGGCCCGGCTGCATAGCATGCTGACCACGCTCTACATCGACAACAGCGATTTCGAAAAATGTGCGCAGGCCTGCGAACGAGCCCTCCAACTAAACCCAGACGACCCCGAAGCGCTGGCAGCTCACGGCATCATGGCGCTCAATGAATTGAAAGGCGAAGCTGCGCTAGCCGATTTCCAACGCTCCATTTCCAGCCAGCCGTCGAATGGTCGCGCTCATCTGGGCGAAGGATTGTCATTCATGCTGTCGGGCGATTTGGGACGCGCGGCAGAATCGATGACGCACGCAACGGAGCGCATGCCACAGCACATAGGCACCCATCATGCGCTAGCATGGTGTCATATTCTGAATAAAAACGCGGATGCCGCCGAGAAAGCCTTGAACACCGCTTATGAACTCAATCACAACTTTGGCGAAACGCATGGCGGCTTGGCCATCGTCGCCATCATGCGTGGACAACTGGATGCTGCAAAAAAATACGCCCAGCAGGCAATTCGGCTCGACAATGAAGGCGTCTCCGCACGCTTCGCACAAGTCCTGATTCAACAAGCCTGCGGCCATCCTGCACGTGCGCAGCAAATGATGGACCACCTGCTCACGCAACCCATACTGGCAGGCGGTCAGTCGGTCAAGCAAGCCGTTGCAACTTATCTTGCGCAGCAAATCTAGCGCCTGCAACGCTACGTCGGTGAGAGCGCACTGCGAGATCGTTCCGGTATCTCAGTGCGTATTGCGGTTTCGATAAGCCGAAAGGAATAAATGATCCTCTGCCTTAACGGCTTCATCCGCTTTGGCAGGTGCCGTAGCATCGGACTCAGCAGGAGGCAATGCATTCAGCATTTTCTGCATATCGCCATTCAACGGTAGATTGGCCTTATTACGCTCCATGCCCTGATTTAGCCATTTGCGGCATGCCGGAAAATCATCGTCAGCCAAGGCTTCCAGTCCTTGCTTGAATAGCTTCAGGTAGTACTCAGGATGTACCTCTTCCAGCAATGCCAATGGCATCCACGCCTCACGCGCTTCCATCACGCGGCCGGATGTCAGATGCAATAATCCCAACTGAAAATGCGCTGTTT
>DASUGV010000239.1:0-3377 GCA_036273835.1 Rhodocyclaceae bacterium | reverse complement strand
ACAGCAGCCCCTTGAGCATTGTATTTCTCATCTCCAACTCTCCTCAATCCATAACATATTTTTTATTGGGCACTTTGCGATGCAGTGCATTTGGCCGCAGCCGGATAAATCAATAAAATGCTTTTGTCATTTTCTTTGATTGCGGCGACTTAAGCCGAGTACGGCCAAGCCAGCGAGCAACATGGCTGATGTAGTAGGTTCAGGCACGGGGGACGCAAAAGCCAATTGCGCAGTGAGGCCGCTATTAAATGCAATGCCGTTCCAAGTAACGTTAGTTAAGTCGGCGCTGATGGAATGACCATTGATCACGGAGAAAATCGGAGCACCGCTAATGGTGCTTGTGTTTGCAACACTAAAACCAGTGATGTTTTGACTCAGGCCAGAGAAATCAAAAGTCATCAAGACGGGACCGCCAGGTACCGAACCATCAATGGTGAGATTTTCAAATGTCACCAAGCCGGATTTCGAAAAACCAATATCGAAGAAAGAATCGCCTGTGGTGAACTCAACATTCACAGGATTATCCGTTGGATCGATTTGTGTGACGTTTGTAACCGAAAGAGGAGAGGAAAGGAGGCTGTTAACGTAATCCAAACCGAACATGGCGCCATCACCCACACCGTTATACGTTGCAGTGATAGTGGTGTTGGCCAACGGGTTTGTACCTGCAAAGGCTTGTCCTGCCTGCAGCAAACAAGTCAGCGTGAATAAGGCTCGAAATATCTTTTTTGTTTTCATGATTTGACTCTCTGCTAAAAAATTTTGTATTGCTGCCCAGGATTTCTTGCTCGTCCAATTAGTAGAGGAGCAACATCCATACCTCGACTCATTCTTCTTGATTCATCAGCATTTTGAATTTTGTCGATTTGGTTGATGTAAAACCAATCGACAAATTTGCCTTGTAGATAGATACATTGCTGGTCGAAGTGCACTATGCAGTGCGTGGAAAATTCAATCTAGAGCCGATAAAAAATATATTTTCGACAATATGTCATCGTCATTTTTATGGGACGACATGTTATCGAGATCAAGAAATGTTTTTGTGGAATTGAGAGCGGGAGAACGTTCGCAGCGAACGTGATGGCTAAGTCGCCGGATATTTCTTTCAACAACAATTCCTGTGCGCTGTGGCGTTCGCCGCGCGGCGTGCGTTGTTTGTAGGTGCCGGTTCGGCCATCCAATTCCCACGCTTGGCAATTGTCGGTCAGATAAGCACGCAGTCCTTCTTTCATGACGCGCCGTTTGAGCTTGGCGTCGAGGATCGGGAAGGCGACTTCGATGCGGCGAAAGAAATTTCGCTCCATCCAATCGGCGCTTGAAAGGTAAACTTTTTCTTCACCGCCGGAATAGAAATAGAAGATGCGCGAGTGTTCGAGCAGGCGGCCGACGATGGAACGTACCTTGATGTTTTCCGATAGACCCGGCACGCCTGGTTTCAGCCCACAGGGACCTCGCACGATGAGATCGATCTCTACGCCTGCTTGCGAGGCATCGTAGAGCGCCTGGATTGTTTCCGCTTCGAGCAGTGCGTTCATCTTGGCGATGATTTTGCCTTTGCGTCCTGCGCGAGCAGCAACGGCTTCTGCATCGATCGCCGAGACCACATTGGGTTGTAGCGAGAAGGGCGCTTGCCACAAATGCCGTAGCGTTTGGGCGCGGCCCAATCCAGTCAGCTGCTTGAAAACCTCATGCACGTCGGCACCGATTTCTTCGTTGGCGGTCATAAGCCCGAAGTCGGTATAGAAGCGCGCGGTGCGCGGATGGTAATTGCCAGTGCCAAGATGCACATAGCGGCGCAATATACTAATGCCATTGTCATTTTCTTCGCGGCGTACGATGAGTACCATTTTGGCATGCGTCTTGTAGCCGAATACGCCATAGACGACATGTGCGCCTGCTTCTTCCAAGCGTGCGGCCCAGTTGATATTGGCTTCTTCGTCGAAGCGCGCCATGAGCTCGACCACGACATTGACTTCTTTCCCCTTGTGCGCCGCGCGCAACAATTGTTCCATCAGCACGGAGTCGGTGCCGGTGCGATATACCGTCATGCGTATGGCCACGACCTGCGGATCGTCCGCGGCTGTCTGTAGCAAATCTATGACAGGCGCAAAACTCTGGAAAGGGTGGTGCAGCAGGATGTCCTGTTTGCGGATGGCACTAAAAATATCACTGCGCTTTTCCAATCCCTTGGGCAGAGAGGGTTGAAAGGGTTGGTACTTGAGGTCGGGACGCTCCACCCAATCGGGCACCTGCATGAGCCGCACGAGATTCACGATGCCGGGTATGCGATACAACTCTTCGCTTGTTAGTCCAAACAACTGCAACAGATAGTCGCTCATTTGAACCGAGCAGTTGTCTGCAACTTCGAGCCGCACCGCATCGCCATAGTTGCGTTGTTGCAGTTCGCCCTGCAGCGTCTTGCGTAAATCCTTTACTTCTTCTTCGTCGACGAACAAATCGCTGTTGCGTGTGACGCGGAATTGATAGCAGCCGAGTACGTTCATGCCGGAGAACAGCTCGCCCACATGCGCATGTACTACGGACGAAAGAAAAACGAAACCGTAGTCGACACCCGTCAGTTCTTTTGGCAGACGGATGACGCGTGGCAGCGCGCGTGGCGCCTGCACGATCGCGGAGCCGGAACTGCGGCCGAATGCGTCACGGCCTTCCAGCTCTACCGCAAAGTTCAAGCTCTTGTTCAACACGCGCGGAAAAGGATGCGCCGGGTCCAATCCAACCGGCGTCAACACGGGCATGACTTCGGTAATGAAATGATTGTGAATCCATGCGCGTTGTTCGTCGGTCCACAACGAACGTCGCAAGACGACAATTCCTTCCTTGGCCAGCGCCGGCAAGATTGCGTCGTAGAGCAATGCGTATTGCTCGGCCACAATGCCGTGCACTTCCAGACTGATAATGCGATACAGCGCTTGCGGCGCCATCCCACCCGCCGAGACGCCGGATTTGATCTGTTCCTTCACCCCTGCAACGCGAATCTCGAAGAACTCATCCAAATTGCTGGATACGATGCACAGGAATTTCATGCGTTCCAGCAAAGGTACCGTTTCGTCTGCTGCTTGTGCCAGCACGCGACGCTGGAAAGCCAGCAGCGACAGCTCGCGATTGATCATCTGATCGACGGGCGCGGCGCGTTGAGGATTGGCGGGAATCATGAAAGAGCGTCTTTATGGTTGTGGGGGGCGGGCAGCGGATTCTGTGACATGTTGGTTTCGAATTCGTTACAACCTCTATGTCGATCATTGTAAAGGCTGTCTGCTCTCGAAATGCCATTCAAATGTGAATGACCGAGGTCATCGACTTTACCGGCAGCGTTCAGTCAAGGGTCTAGATGCCGAAATAACATTCAGTTATCAAAC
>DASUGV010000238.1:0-2490 GCA_036273835.1 Rhodocyclaceae bacterium | reverse complement strand
GGTTTCGGTGATGTTGGCAAGAATCGAATATTCGAACAAGCCATTGACGATACCTGCGGTCGCGCTGCCTGCGCCACCAATGGTGCCGCCGGACATGTTCTTCACAGCGTCGGCCGTTGCGTAGTACTCAAGGCTGAAATTTGTCGAACCAGATACGGGAATGAACGGATTGAAACCGGTTACGATCGCGGTGCCGTTAGACGCCCAGTCGAAACCTGCAAACTGACTCGTCGAGCCACCTGCGTAATTGAGCGTCCAGGGCGCAGCTGATGCGCTTGCAGCGCCCGCAACGGCGGCTGCAAATACGGCAGCTTTGATTGCTTGCTTGATCATGATGAATATCTCCAAAAACAGTAAGTCGGGGGAAGAACCTCTCGCCAAGCGGAGTTCATACCGCCGCTAAGCTCGCGTACTCCAAAGCAATGCATATGCCAGTTTTGGTTTGTCGTAAAAAAACGATATTAATCATGTGGTTACGCGGTGTTTGAGAGAGTGCATAAATCTTGTTCAGAAGGTGGTGTAAAGAAACGCGACAGGTTTTATGGATGAATGGCAACGGTCGCATGCTCGACTCCGCATACGCTTTATGCTCTTTATGCTGATTGAGCGATCTTGCGCAGTAAGCTCGTAAATACCTGAGAGGCTGATGGCACCTGCGATTGGCCCAATGCGAACGCTTGTTGGGTAAATATTGTTTTGTCGATCAATTTACGCGCGACGCGTTCTATCGATTCATGGCTGACACGATCCGAGCGCAGGCTGAGACCGACACGCGCATGCTCGATGCGCCGCGTGTTCATGTATTGATCGAGATTATGCGGGATGCATAATACGGGCTTGCCCGCAGCGAGTGCCTGCTGAGTCGTCGGCGCGCCGCCATTGCAAACGACGAGTACGGCGCGTTGGCACATCATGTCACCTGGCAAATAATCCGCTACCAGGATGTTGGCTGCTAATCCCGTCGTATCCAACTTCGCGCCAGCGCGTGCGACTGCGAGCGGGTAGCCGAGCGTAGCGAGGCCCGTCACAACTTTGTGCAGCAATCGTTTGTCGCCTGAGCTGCCCAGCGTGACGTAAATCAAGGGCTGTCGCGTATCGACCTCGGACCACCACGCAGGTAATGGCACGGGCGGGCTCCACAACACGGGACCCAGGAAATGATGATTAGGTGGTAGAACGCGTTTGTCATATAGCTCTGGCAGGTCGCAGAACGCCACGGTGTCTGCATCGCAATAGACGCGTCCCAGATCATGATTCAGGGAAGGCATACCATGCTTGCGCCGCAATTTTTCCATCGGAATGGCGTGCAATTTAGTGGCAAGGGGATACGTGCTTCGAAAGAGCTTTTCGCCAAGTTTGATGGGCAGCAGCGAGAGTAACGGTAGCGACGGCAGTGGCGGAGGAGCGGAAAAATTCGGACTCCAATAAGCATTGGTGAGGTTCAGGTAGTGAATTCCGCGCTTACGCGCACTCACACCGAGAGAAATCCGGAAATCGCCGACGATAATGTCGGGAGCATATTCGTCGATCAGCTGCGCGTCCTGCGCGACATAGCGCTCGAGCACTCGATGCGTATAGATGGGTAATCCATTGGCAAGCCTGCGTGCAAAAACTTCCGGTGCCTGGCAGTCAAGCGAAACGCTGGGCCACGCGCTGTCTTTTAACGCCCACTGGAATCGAGGCGAACAGGCGATGGTTAACGAAAACTCTTGTTCGGGCAATGCGGCGCTTAGCGCCAGAATACGTGCCGTATGCGCCAGCGTGGCACCTTCCGCGAAAGCCAGCACGCGAATCTTGCGATGATCGGATGATGTTGGCATTGGCCGCTAAAAAATAGCAAGGTATCGCCGGCAGTGTACATGCCTGCCGGCGCGGCAATGCAGATTAGTTGATGTGAGAATCGATACCTAGATGCGCCACGATACTGTTGACGATTTCTTGCGAGAAGAAATAAGGGTATAGCGAACGGGCTTTTTTGTACGCGCAGCCACCGTGCTCGCGTATTTGTTCTTCGATGTATGACATCTTGCCGTGTAAGAGTACCGCAGGGGCTTCCACGCGGGCGCAGGTGCGGATTGGTCCGAGCTGTTGAAGGCCGAGCATCCGGCGGTAAAAACCGGCGTGGCGTGGATTGACTTCGATGAACACGTCGCTCATGCGATGTATCAGGCGGCCGAAGATAAACGCCAAGTGAAACAAAGATGCATAAACTTCTTTGGAATGCGGCGAAGGTGACAATGCAAAGCGGGTTAGTTCAAAACAGCGTCCGCCTTGATGTCTGTGCAGATCGATTTCGTCTTTGTATAGATCGTCGGCAAGCAGACCATGTTTGGAGTCCAGCCCGAGCGTCAGTGTGCCGACGACGACATCCTGTTCGTACGCGACGAACGTGATTTCGTCGACGTCGGAACGAAACAGTTTTTGGGCTTCCAGTGCATAGCCTCGCCAAGCATATCGGCGCTCGATCAGCGCCGCCGCGATGTCGCGCTC
>DASUGV010000237.1:0-8938 GCA_036273835.1 Rhodocyclaceae bacterium | reverse complement strand
GGTCTGTCGATTGCCATCGGGCTGGTGGTCGATGATGCCATTGTCGTACTCGAAAATATCGTGCGCCACGTTGAAAACGGCGTGGAACCTTTTGCCGCAGCCATTCAAGGCGTGCGCGAAGTGGGTTTTACCGTGGTATCCATTTCGGTTTCGCTGATCGCCGTCTTTATCCCCATCTTCTTCATGCCGGGTACGGTCGGCTTGCTGTTCCATGAATTCGCGGTCGTCGTTTCCTTGTCCATCATCGTCTCGGCCGCCGCTGCGCTGACCATCATCCCCATGCTGGCGGCGCGCTTCATCAAGCATCATCCTGAAGATCACGAACCGCCCTTGTGGAGCCGCTTGTTCGAACGCAGCTTCCAGGCCGTGCTGAACGCTTACCAGCGCAGTCTGACCTGGACGCTCAAGCGGCGCTGGCTGATGCTGCTGGTGGCGCTGTCTACCTGCGGTATTACCGTTTGGCTCTATATGCTTATGCCAAAGGGATTTTTCCCCGATGAGGACATCAGTCAAGTGCGCGCGCCGGTCAAGGCGGCGCAAGACATTTCATGGCCCGCCATGCGCGCCTTGTTGTTGACGCTGGATACGAAGATTCGCGCCAATCCGTATGTGACCGATGTCATATCCAATTCCGGCAGCAGCAACAACGGATTCATCTTCATCACGCTCAAACCGCGCGATCAACGGCCGCCCATGGCGCAAGTATTGGAAAGCCTGCGCCACGATACCGCTTCGGTGCCGGGCGCGCAGGTATCGTTCTCGGCCATTCAGAATCTGCGCCTTGGCGGACGCGGCTCCAATAGCCGCTATCAGTACACGCTGCAAGCGGTGGACTACGCCACGGTGGCCGACTGGGCGGATCGCATGCAGGTCAAACTGCGCGAATCGCCGCTGCTGAAAGATATCAACAGCGACGCGGAGCGACGCGGTTTGCAGGCGCAAGTGCTGATCGATAAAGACAAGGCACTGGCGCTGGGCGTCGATATGCTGAATATGCGTACGGTATTGGACAACGCGTTTGGCGAGGTTCAGGTGGCCACGATCTACGCGCCACAGGATAACTTTCCCGTCATCATGCAGTGGGCCGACAGCTATCGTGGGGACGAAACAAATCTGGAATATCTCAAGCTTCGCAGCAAGACTGGCCAACTCGTGCCGCTCACCGCATTTGCCAAGGTTCAACGTATCGCGGCAAATACTTCCGTCAACCACCAGGGCCAAATCGCCGCTGTGACATTGTCATTTAACCTGGCTCCCGGCGTCAGCTTGTCGCAAGCGGTGGATGAAGTCCAGAAGGTCAAGGACTCGCTCAACATGCCGTCCAACGTATTCGGCAGCTTCGCGGGCGACGCCGCCGTTTACCAGGATTCTCAGTCCAGCCAATTGTGGTTGATCGTGATCGCCATCGCAGTGATATACGTCGTGCTAGGTATGTTGTATGAAAGTTGGATACACCCGATCACCATCCTTGCCGGCATTCCTTCGGCGGCAGTCGGCGCGCTACTTTCATTGCGATTGGTCGGGCTGGATCTGACCTTCATTGCCATGATCGGCATATTGCTTCTCATCGGTATCGTCAAGAAGAATGCGATCATGATGATCGACTTCGCACTGGAGGCGCAGCGAGAGCGGGGCCGGACACCTGCGGAGGCCATCATGGAATCCTGCACCTTGCGTTTCAGGCCGATCATGATGACGACCATGGCGGCCATCATGGGCGCGTTGCCGATTGCGCTGGGCCTTGGCCGCGGTGCCGAGTTGCGTCAGCCGATGGGCGTGGCCATCGTCGGCGGCTTGATCTTTTCGCAGCTCATCACGCTGTTTATTACACCAGCATTATTCCTATCGCTCGACTGGTTGCAGCACAAACTTGGAATTGGCGGAGGCGTTACCGAGACTGTCGTCGCCAGCGAAATCGAAGTCTCGCAGCCATTCCCGCAGACCGGCTTACACGTTGCCGCTACGGGCCATCCGGATGCCATAGTCCTGCCAATGCAGCGCAAGCCGCCTGCAGCCTGACGGCGGTTCGATCGCCTGCAAAGTGCCGCGTCGTCGCCGTTATTTTAGCGACGTCGCGGCATCCCCAGGCCAGACACACAGTGCCGACAGGCTTCTCGGCAGTTCCGCCGCCCGGCCCCGCGATGCCTGAAATGGCGACTGCCACATCGGCATGCGAACGGTGCAAGGCGCCTTTCACCATCTCGGAAACGGTCGGCTCAGAAACTGCACCGCAACGCGATAGGACTTCAAAACTTACGTCCAACAACTCGATCTTGGCTTCGTTGGAATAGGTCACGAAACCTCTTTCGAACCAATCGCTCGAACCCGCGATCTCGGTCATTGCCGCAGCGACCAGACCACCCGTGCAAGATTCCGCAGTAACCAATCGCCAACTGTGCGATTTCAAGAATGTACCGATATCGGATGCAAGCGTAATCAAATTGCTATCCATGCTAATTCGCTCGAATGTACAAATATACCAAAGTCATATCGGCATTCTCTGCATGATTACGATGATCAGCAGCGTATAGCCTGCTGCAAGAATGTCGTCGAACATCACGCCAAAACCGTTCTTGAAACGCTTGTCCGCTTGCCGGATTGGCCACGGCTTAACGATATCGAATATGCGAAACACAATGACTGCGGTAAGTTGCCATAGCCATGTCGCAGGCGTCAGCCACAACACCAACCACACTGCAACGAACTCGTCCCACACGATACCACCGTGATCGACTACGCCTAACGCGCGCCCTGTCCGTGCAACGATCCAAACGCCGGCCACAATCGACACCATTAGGAAAACGGCGAAGCCAAGATCAGAGAAATACCCGCGCGATAGCACGTAAATCCCCCACGCCAATAGCGAGCCCACTGTGCCGGGTGCAACACGCGACAATCCGCTACCGAAGCCCAGCGACAGCAAATGCGCGGGATCGGAGAATAAAAATTTGAATGTGGGACGCGTCATGATGACGCGATTGTAGACCGCTGGAAGGCATCGCGCATTGTGATGCCTATATCATCCTTACGCTGGGATGCGAGTATTCACGATTGCGCAATTAATTTATTGACGATTGAATTAATAAAAAAGCAATGGCCATATATGTCTGGGCATTAATCAGCGCTTTTATAACGTACTAGCCATTATCGCCGGCAAAGTGATCGTAACCCGCTGCCGCAAGTTGCTGACGTGAGCCATTATCGGAGATTAGCCAAATCGCACTCGAGTCGTTCGTAATGCTGCCGATACGTGTAACAGGTAGGACGCACTGATCGCTCAAGGCTTTCAACGCCGCTCTTTGAGGTGCAGCCGCGGTAAATAGCAACTCATAGTCGTCGCCACCGGAGAACAGGGCCTTACGTGCCAATTCAATGTCATTGCATGCTTCCGTCAACTTCGCAAGCGGCAGGCATGATTCCTCAATCTCCGCACCACAGCATGACTGTTCGAGAATGTGCCCTAGATCGCCCAGCAGACCGTCGGAAACATCGAGCATTGCATTGGCGATGCCGCGCAATGCAATGCCCAACGCCACGCGCGGCTGCGGACGATGCAGCGCATCGAGACATGTGTCGCGCCAGCCGTCATCAAGTTGAGCATTGCCTTGCAAATGCTGCAACCCGAGCGCGGCCAGGCCTGGATTTCCGGATATCCATATGTCATCGCCGACCTTGGCGCTGGAGCGCCGTATCGAGCGTCCTTGTGGCACCTCGCCGATAATGGTTGCGCAAAGATTCAATGGGCCTCGCGTCGTGTCGCCACCGATCCAGTCCACACCAAATTCCGCGCAGCACATGGAAAAGCCGCTCGAAAACCGCGCTATCCACATGTCATCGACTTCCGGAAGCGATAACGCCAGTAGCATCCAGCGCGGTTCGGCCGCCATGGCGGCCATATCGGAAATATTGACGGCCGCAGTCTTCCACCCGAGCGCTTCGGGTTCGGTATCGGGGAAAAAATGAGTGCCAGCAACAAGCACGTCGGTCGACACTGCCAACTGCATATTGGGACGAGCACGAAACAATGCAGCATCGTCGCCCACACCCAGATCGCTATGAGCCGTGGTACGCGTAAAAAAGCGGCGAATCAGTTCAAATTCCGATGTCATGATGACGAAGCCACTTGCAAATCCACGACTACATCAGATCGGCGGCAGATGTTTTCGATAAAGTAAGTTAAGCATCCTTCTTTGCCTTCATTCGCGCAGCGGCCTCCACTTCCGCTTTGCGCAAACGCGGCGCGAGCTTATCGAGTACGCCGTTTACATAGCGATGCCCGTCCGTACCGCCAAATGATTTGGACAATTCGATCGCTTCATTTATGACAACGCGATAGGGCGTTTCCAAACGGTGTGTCAATTCGTAAGTACCCAACAGTAGAATGGCGCGTTCGATAGGAGAAATCTCTCCGATGGGCCGATCCAGGTGCGGCGCAAATTCCGTTTCGAGCGTTTCGGCATGCGTCACCGCACCATGTAGCAAAACCATCGCCAGCGGTCGATCGGCGCGCAGCCAATTTTCGCTTTCTTTTTCCAGATGTTCCGCGATGGCCTCGACCGAGTTACCTGTCATACGCCATTGGTAGAGACCTTGCATGGCCAACTCGCGTGCCAGACGACGCGGCGTTTTTTTGGCATCGGTTTGTTGTTCATCGCTCATGGGCGCAGCGCCTTGAATAAATTGGCCATCTCAATGGCAACACAAGCACATTCTTGACCTTTGATATTCATGCGCACGATTGCTTGATCGTCGTCTTCGGTGGTGAGCACACCATTGGCAATCGGAATACCCGTATCGAGCTGCACGCGTGTAATGCCCGAAGCCATTTCGTTGGACACGATCTCGAAGTGATAAGTGTCACCGCGAATCACGGCACCCAATGCCACCAGCGCGTCGTAGCGACCACTGGCAGCGAACTTTTGCAGCGTCAATGGCAATTCGAGCGCGCCGGGCACGGTGGCTATGCACATATGCTCTGGTGCGACACCGCGATCGAGCATTTCCGTCACACAACCCGACAGCAGCGCTTCGCCGATATTGATATTGAAACGCGCGACGGCAATGGCAATGCGCAAACCCTTGCCCGTAAGCGAAGGTTCGAATTCGGGAACGTGTTCAAAATGTGGTTCAAAGCGAGACATGGTCTTTGGAATAGTGCTCAGTGTTAATCAAACTTCGTCAGGTGCGTCGTAACCGGTAATTTCCAGACCGAAACCCGCCATGCTTGGCATTCGGCGCGGATGGGCCAGCACGCGCATTTTGCCTACGCCCAGATCACGCAGAATTTGGGCGCCTATACCGAACATACGCGGATCCCATTTCGCGGCCGGGCGCGGCGTATCCGACTTTACGCCCATGGCCGCAAGCAACTCTTCTGGCCGCTCCGGGCGGCGCAACATGATCAGCGCGCCATGGCCGTGCGCTGCGATGCGTTCCATGGCCTGATTGACGCTGTATGTGTGACGGCCAGCGGCCGGATCAATGAAATCCAGCACCGAGATAGGTTCATGTACGCGCACCAACGTCTCTACATCCGGTCGAATCGCCCCGAAGAACAATGCCAAATGAATTTCTCCGGACACCTTGTCGGCAAATGCGGCCAGACGAAATTCGCCATACGGTGTTGCTACGGGTTTTTCCGTCACCCGTTCGACGAGTTTTTCGGAAGCTGCTCGATAGTGAATCAGATCGCGAATGGCGCCGATCTTCAGGCCATGCTGTTGCGCGAATTCGATCAGATCCGGCAGGCGCGCCATGCTACCGTCATCTTTAAGAATTTCGCATATGACCGCGGCAGGCTCCAGTCCCGCCAACCTGGCAAGATCGCTACCTGCTTCGGTATGGCCCGTTCGCACGAGTACGCCACCCGTTTGCGCAATCAGCGGAAAAATATGTCCGGGCTGCACGATGTCCGATGATCGGGCCTCGGCGGCAACAGCTGCTTGCACGGTACGTGCTCTATCCTGCGCCGATATGCCGGTCGTGACACCTTGTGCCGCCTCGATGGAAACGGTGAACGCCGTGCCATGGGGGGAGCGATTGTCTTGCACCATCAGGCCCAGTCCAAGCCGGCGGCAGCGCGCTTCCGTCAGCGTCAGGCAAATCAAGCCGCGACCATGCGTGGCCATGAAATTGATGGCCTCCGGTGTGCAGTGCTGTGCTGCGAGAACGAGATCGCCTTCGTTCTCGCGATCTTCATCGTCGATCAAGATCACCATGCGCCCGGCACGAATGTCTTCGACGATTTCGTGAATAGGTACCAAACCTTTCATCGCGCAACTTCCTTGTGCCATTCCAGAATACGTTCGACATGCCGGGCGATGAGATCGACCTCCAGATTCACCTGTCCTCCCGCTTTCAAATTTTTCAATGTTGTTACTGCAACCGTATGAGGAATCAGGTTGATTGAAAAATCGGAACCTCGTACCCAATTGACGGTCAAGCTCACACCGTTGATAGCGATCGACCCTTTGCGCGCAATGTAGCCGGCCAAAGATTGGGGCGCGCGGATTACCAGTTCGACACTTTCGCCGACGGGCTCGAAACGCAACACGTCGCCGATTCCATCGACATGGCCGCTTACCAAGTGACCGCCGATGCGATCGGCCAGGCGCAGCGCCTTTTCGAGATTGACTTGGCCCCGTGTGTCGAGCCCGACAGTGCAGTCAAGCGTTTCGCGCGATACATCGAACGATAAATATCGGCCGTCGACACTGATGACGGTCAGGCAGACGCCATTGTTGGCAATCGAGTCGCCGACTGCGACATCGGTAATGTCCCAGCCGCCCGTGTCGACGGTCAAGCGCACGCCGTCCTGTAACGGTTCGGCAGTAATGATATGTCCTGTGGTCGCAACGATTCCGGAAAACATCAGGAGAGACAAATGCTTGAGGGAAATATGAATGTGCCCGATTTTACGCCAAAGGCGCCGCAGTTGCCCTTACAAGACGATCTTCCGCTTGGTGTAAGATCAACGGCCCGGTGCTCGAACACCGAAACAGGAAGGGTTAAGTCCATGGTGCCGCATCTGACCACCGCCCTCACGGGACCGCTGCTTGATCTGGAGCGCCGCTTTCTCGACAACAGCACGACCATCGAACAGTGGTTTCGCAGTCAGTGGCAAGAGCATATGCCGCCGTTCTACGGTTCGGTGGACTTGCGCAACAGCGGTTACAAGCTTGCGCCGGTCGACACGAATCTTTTTCCAGGCGGATTCAACAATCTGAATCCTGCTTTTCTGACTTTGTGCGTACAGGCGGCGCAGGTCGCCGTCGAACGCATTTGCCCAGATGCTCGCAGCATATTACTGATTCCGGAAAACCACACGCGTAACTTGTTCTATCTGCAAAACGTTGCGCAGTTGGTGACCATTCTCGGCCACGCGGGCTTACGCGTGCGTGTCGGTTCCTTGCTACCCGACATCACGGCCCCGACATCCGTCGACTTGCCGAATGGCGACGCGTTATTGCTCGAGCCGATCGTGCGGCGCGGCACGCGGCTTGGTGTGGAAGGCGCCGATCCCTGCGCAATTCTGCTCAACAATGACTTGTCTGCCGGCGTGCCGGAAATTCTACAAGGTCTCAATGGGCAATGGGTCATTCCGCCGATACATGCCGGTTGGATAACGCGCCGTAAATCGCAGCATTTCGGCGCGTACGATTTTGTCGCGCAGAAATTCGGCGATTTGCTCGGCATCGATCCATGGCTGATCAATCCCTACTTCGGTATGTGCGGCGAAATCGATTTTCACGAACGCACGGGTGAGGAATGTCTTGCCAGCCAAGTCGATGGCCTACTTCATCGCATCAAGAAAAAATACGCCGAATATGGCGTGAAGGAAACGCCCTTCGTGATCGTGAAAGCCGACGCGGGAACTTATGGTATGGGTGTGATGACAGTGCACGACGCATCAGAAGTAACGGGTCTCAACCGTCGGCAGCGCAACAAGATGAGCGTAGGCAAAGAGGGTTTGCAAGTCACCGAAGTCATCATTCAGGAAGGTGTGCACACCTTCGAGACGGTAAACGGTGGCGTAGCTGAACCGGTGGTGTACATGATCGACCATTACGTCGTCGGCGGCTTTTATCGTGTCAACGACGAACGCGGCCGAGACGAAAACCTCAATGCTCCTGGCATGCATTTCGAACCTTTGGCCTTCGATACGCCATGTACGCTGCCCGATTGCAAGCAACCGCCCGATGCGCCGCCGAATCGGTTTTATGCATATGGCGTAGTCGGTCGGCTGGCATTGCTGGCGGCCGCCGTAGAACTGGAGCAGACTGCGCCGGCCGAGGAGACGGCCGCGTGAAATTCGCCTTCATCGTCGACCCGCTGGAAAAGCTCAAAGCTTATAAGGATTCGAGCGTAGCGATGATGCGCGCGGCGACAAACCGTGGCCACGAGGTGTTTGCCATTCAACGCGAATCGTTGACGGTACGCGACGGTGTCGTCACTGCATCGGCCGCAGCGCTTGCGATCGGCATGGACGACGACAATTGGGCTCGGCCCGAGATACCGCAACGTCAGCCGCTTACCGCATTCGACACGGTGTTGATGCGGCAAGATCCACCATTCGATGCGGAATACGTCGCAGCGACGTGGCTGCTCGAACGTGCCGTGGCAAACGGTGCGCGCGTGTTCAATAGCCCGCGTGCGATTCGCGATCATTCGGAAAAAGTGTCAATCGCCGAATTTCCGCAGTTCACGCCGATCACGCTGGTCGCACGCGAAGCAAGCGATATCAATGCCTTTATTGATGAGCTAGGCGATACGATACTGAAGCCACTCGATGGCATGGGTGGCAGCGGTATTTTTCGCGTACGCAAAGGCGATCCAAACCGTAACGCCATCATCGAAACTTTAACCGCATTCGGCGAGCGCAGCATTATGGTGCAACGCTATCAGCCGGAGATTGCAGACGGCGACAAACGCGTGTTGA
>DASUGV010000236.1:0-7027 GCA_036273835.1 Rhodocyclaceae bacterium | reverse complement strand
ATGCCGCCGAAAACAATCAGTCCAATCAGTCCGGAAACCAGCAAAGTATCGACGTGAAAAGTCCAGAAGCCACTTCCAACGCTCCAGTTGGTCAAGTGATGGATGATGTATTCGGAAGTGGTGAGGGATTCGCCTGCGGCCATGATGGATACTTGTTTTCGTTCTCGAATTCGCCTTGGTTTTTATGTACCAAGCTGTGTCGTATGAATGTGTCTTCGTAGCGTTTTTTCAGTTGAATCTTAATTGCGTGCAACCAATGCAAACCAATAGGCAATCACCGTTGCCAGATAAGTCAGAAACAGGCTCGATGCAACGATGTCATTTTTGAAAACCGAAAATACCAGCGCAAAAAGCACTACTGTTACTGCTAGCTTGTACAACTCTGCCCGGTATTGCGCTTTCAGAGCCTTGCCTGGATCAACTTCCCCCGGAGTCAGCATTTTTCGCGCATAGACAAAAGCCGAAAACACCGCAATTCCGCCGCCGCACAGCGCCGAAAATGCATGCTGTAAGTTTCGGCTAGCTCCGAGAACAGCTGCAATCGCAACCGTTACGAGCAATTGCAGCTTGATGACCCGGTAAGCCGACTTATGGATCAAATTGCTGAAAAAAAAATCCACGGCACAGCCTGCGACAACAAAGGCGCTGGATTTTACAACTATTGGAACTAACGAGTCAAAACGTTTTGCGCCGTACTGTAGTTTTCGTTCGAAGCAATTTGTCGCGGATATTTCATTGTCCTAACTACCCACTCATTGAAGGAAATGCGCTGCGTTGACAACACATGTCGATATACTTAATTATATCGTTATGAATCGTCAATACTCTAATGCCATTCCTTCCGCATGGAAGCACATGTCAAGAGTCTTTACTGCGCTTGGCGACGAACATCGCCAACGTATGGTTTTGATTTTTGCACCGGGAGAGCGCTTGAATGTCGGACAGATTGCCGAGGTTTCAACTTTGGCACGTTCAACCGTGTCGCATCATTTGAAAATATTACGTGAAGCTGGCGTGCTGGATTCCGAGAAAATAGGCAAGGAAATTTACTTCTGGGTCAATAAGACTTTTCTAGCGGAAGTGTTCAATAACGTAGCCACCTATTTAAAACACGAACTGTAATCTTTGCCGTAAATGTCGAACAATCGACTACGGCATGAATCGGAGAAAGCGCATGACATCAGCGCATGATGAGACTTCTCACAGTAACCTGCTACGCCAGCGACGTTTCGGTCCGCTTTTCTTGACCCAGTTCCTGGGCGCCTTCAATGACAACGTATTCAAAAACGCACTCGTACTTCTAATCGCTTTCCGCGGTGGACAGGTTCTAGGTTTGGCGCCTGCTGTGATGGTCCAGGCTGCGGCAGGTTTATTCGTGCTGCCATTTTTTTTGTTCTCCGCGACGGCAGGACAGCTTGCCGACAAATTCGAGAAAGGCCAATTGATCCGTCTTGTTAAGCTCGTGGAAATTGGCATTGCAGTGCTCGCCACCGTTGGCTTTGCCGCCGTGCATATTGAATTCCTGTTGGGTGCGTTGTTCATGATGGGATTGCATTCGACGATGTTCGGCCCACTCAAGTATTCGATATTGCCGCAGCATTTACGCAGCGACGAGTTGGTCGCGGGCAACGCCTGGGTGGAAAGCGGTACCTTCGTTGCGATTCTGCTTGGCACGATTTCCACGGGACCGTTGATGGCGATTGGACCGCATGGACCCGTTTTGGCCGGGCTGTGTTGTATCGCCGTTGCGACAACAGGCTATTTTGCCAGTCGCTTTATTCCGTTAGCGCCGGCTACCGACCCTTCTCTCAAGATCGATCTCAATCCCTTTACTGAAACAGCCCACAATATTCGATTGGCATATAAGAATCGCACGGTATTCCATTCGTTAATGGGTATTTCATGGTTTTGGTTTTATGGCGCCGTATTTTTGTCCGAGTTTGCGTCTTATGTGAAAGAGGTATTGGGCGGTAACGAGTTGATGGCCACGGGCTTGCTGGGCACATTTATCGTAGGCATCGCATTGGGTTCATTCCTGTGCGAACGCCTATCGGGAAAAAATGTGGAAGTTGGGCTGGTGCCGCTAGGCTCGATCGGACTCACGGTCTTCGGTATCGATTTGTGGTGGGCCAGTCCCTCTCTGGCACAGCATTATGCCGATTGGCACGGCTTCCTTGCGCAGCGAAGCAATTGGCATATCTTGTTTGCATTGGTGATGCTGGGCGCATCGGGTGGCTTCTTTACCGTACCGCTTTACGCTTTGATTCAAGCGCGCTCCGATGTCGCGCAGCGTGCCCGCGTCATTGCCGCCAACAACATTATGAATGCGGCATTCATGGTAGTGGCTGCACTATTTGCCGGATTGGCGTTGCAACTTGGCGTCAGCATCGCGCAGCTATTTCTTATCACTGCGTTGATGAATGCCGTTGTCGCCTTTTATATCTACAAGCTCGTTCCGGAATTTCTGATGCGCTTTGTCGTGTGGATGTTGATCCATACCTTCTATCGCTTGCGAATGCGTGGCCTGGAAAACGTTCCCGATGAAGGCGCCGCGATCGTCGTCTGCAATCACGTGAGTTTCGTCGATGCTCTTGTCATTACAGCGGCTTGCCGTCGGCCAATCCGTTTTGTGATGGATCACAGGATTTACAAAATGCCGATCGCGAATTTCGTTTTTCGCGAGACGCGGGCAATTCCGATAGCGCCTGCCAAAGACGATCCAGAATTGCTGGAGCGTGCATACGATGAAATCGTGGCTGGATTGGATGCTGGCGACATAATCGGAATTTTTCCGGAAGGACGCATCACGGATACAGGTGAAATGTATCCATTCAAAGGCGGCATTTCGAAAATTCTGGCACGTCGGCCGGTACCGGTGATACCGATGGCGTTGCGCGGTTTGTGGGGAAGTTTTTTTTCACGCAAAGACGGCCCAGCGATGACGAATCCTTTTCGGGTCGGAATTTTTCCGCGTATCGAACTGGTTGCGGATGCGCAGATATCGGGCGACGAAGTGTCTCCTGATATTTTGCACGCGAAGGTCGCGGCATTGCGTGGCGATTGGAAATAAATACGGCTAATGCTCGCAGACCACGATTCCATTCACTACGATTTCTTTGGCGCCGGCAAAACGCTCTTCAAGAATGTTCAGTGTTCGCATAAAGTGGGCTTGTAATAAGTTGCATGCCAATGTCGTATCGCCGCCGATCGCCGCGTGCACAATCAACTTGTGTTCGTCCAGTGTGTTGCGCTTCGTCTGACTGTGCGCATCTGCAAGAAAACGATAGCGCTCCGCTTGATTCATCAATTCGTCGCAAAACCTTGTCAGCCATGTCGATCCGGCATTGGCGCACAGTGTGTGGTGGAATTGGCAATGCAGCGGTTCCCACGAGGCATTGACGGTGTATTCAGCACTATCAAGATTTTGCGGGGTTTCGGCCAAACGGTTATGTGCATGCAAAAGCGCTTCTTCCCATTGTGGGGTGCGATGCGCGATGGATTGCTCAAGCGCCCTACAATCCAGCCAGCAGCGGGTATGAATGAGTTGACGAAATTCATCCAGGCTGACCGGACGAACAAAGAACCCTCTCTGCTCACGATGCTCCACGAAACCTTCCGTCGACAAACGATTGAGCGCTTCACGTATCGGATTCACGCCGATGCCGTAGCGCTCCGCCATATCCTCGATCTGTAGTCGCTGAGCAGGCAACAGCACGCAATTGATAATGTCGCTGCGCAACCTGTCATAAACAACCGTTGCTGCGGTGACTTTGGTTTCTGGCGCTGACATGTTCACTCCACTGGTGGCACTTGCCTCTCCGACTCGAGAGCACGCATCCTAGCACCGAGCAAACCGTAGTTGCTGAGCTAGGAATTGCGCACAAATAGTGGGATCGTTTCCATTGCAACGCGATGCGGATTTGTGCGCAATTTGCAGAACGTCGATGGCGGCGCTCGAAAGAAAATTCGAAATCCGGATAGAACAGCGGGCAATATTTAGCCGCGTAGACGTATAGCTCTAGCGAATTTTTTCCAGCAATCCGTCGAGCTGATCCAAGCTGCCAAAACTGATCGTCAGCGATCCAACACCCTTTTTGTTGGCCTTGATCTTCACTGTCGCGCCGAGACGATCGGCAAGTTCTTCTTCGAGACGCAAAATATCGCGGCTGGCTTCCTGACGTTTTATTGCTTTGTCATTTTCTGGTTTGAGCCGGCTGCCAACCAGTTTTTCCGTTTCTCGCACAGACAGTCGCTTGGCAACAACTACGTTGGCAAGTTGTATCTGCTGTGCGCCCCCCAGAGCCAGGAGCGAACGCGCATGACCCATTTCTATGTCGCCAGCCATCAACAACTCACGTACTGCCGACGGCAATTGCAACAATCGCAGAAGATTTGACGTCGCGGGACGCGAGCGCCCGACTGCATCGGCCGCTTGTTGATGCGTCATTCCAAACTCGTCGATGAGGCGTTGAATACCTGTAGCTTCTTCCAGCGGATTAAGATCTTCACGCTGAATATTTTCGATGAGCGACATCGCCAGGGCGGCATCGTCTGGAATCTCACGGATGATGACCGGCACTTCAGTCAGCTCTGCGAGCTGCGCCGCGCGCCAGCGGCGTTCGCCGGCGATGATTTCGTAGCGTTGGGCACCACCGACCGGACTGACGCCACGCACGACGATGGGCTGCATTAATCCTTGCACGCGAATCGATGCGGCCAATTCTTCGAGGCTGCCTGCGTCCATGCGCGTGCGTGGCTGATATTTTCCCGGTTGAAGTTGTTCGACGGCCAGGGTCGTAAGGTTACCTGTGTCACTGGTCTTGTCGGCGCCGAGCAAGACATCGAGACCGCGGCCGAGGCCTTTGAGTTTGGGTGGAGTCATGGGAGCTGAATTTAAATCGTATTGATGCGGTCGACCATTTCCGTCGCAAAGGCAAGATAGGCTTGTGAGCCCTTGGCAGCCTTATCGAAGATCACGCCAGGTACGCCATGGCTGGGCGCTTCGGCCAAACGCACGTTGCGCGGAATAATAGCCTTGAAAACCTTGTCGCCAAAATGCGATTCAAGCTGGGCGGAAACTTGTTGTGCGAGTGTGCTGCGTGGATCGAACATCACACGCAATAAGCCGATGATCTTGAGATCGCGGTTGAGATTCGCGTGCACTTTCTTGATGGTGTTGACCAAATCGGACAAGCCTTCCAGCGCGTAATATTCACATTGCATAGGTATGATGACACCATGTGCGGCGCATAATCCGTTGAGTGTGAGCATCGATAACGATGGCGGACAATTGATTAAAACGAAATCGTAATCAACGCCAACTTGATCGAGGGCCTCCTTGAGACGCTTCTCGCGATTTTCCAAACCAACCAATTCGACTTCCGCGCCAGCCAGATCGCGGTTGGCAGGCAGCACATCATATTCGCCCGCCGTCGAGCGAATGCGTACTTCCGGCAGTGTGTTAAGTCCCACCAATAGTTGATAGACCGAAACTTCCAAGCCGCGTTTTTCCACGCCCGAGCCCATCGTGGCGTTGCCCTGCGGATCGAGATCAACCAGCAGCACCCGCTGTTCGATTGTGGCCAATGCGGCAGCAAGATTGACAGCGGTGGTAGTCTTGCCAACCCCGCCCTTCTGGTTGGCAACGGCAAAAATACGGGCCATATCAGATTCGATTAATGACAATTAAATAACGCGAGACGTCCACTCCGGGCAATACGAGCGGAATGGATTCGGTCGCCTGAACCCCCGCAGGCAACCGCGCGATTTCCTCGGCAGGATACACGCCTTTCATGGCCAACCAGTAACCGTCTGGAGCCAGTATACGTTCGGTCAATCGGACGAAATCAGCTAGCTCGGCGAAAGCCCGCGAGATGATAGCCGGGAAGAGAGCATTTGGCCGCCAACCTTCCACTCTCACATGATGAATCTGGACATTTTTGAGACCTAGCTCTGCAGCGGCCTGGCGCATGAAAATGCATTTCTTGTCGACTGCATCGACCAATTCGACCTGCAACGCAGGCTGCACAATTGCGAGCGCCAAGCCCGGCAAACCAGCACCTGCGCCGATGTCGGCCAACCTGTCGAATTTTATGTATGGCAGTACCGTGAGTGAGTCGATCAGATGCAAATCAATGATCTGTGCTTCGTCTCGAATAGCCGTCAGGTTGTAGACTTTGTTCCATTTGAGCATCAATGCGGCGTAAGCCAGCAATTTGGTGCGTATCGCAATGGGAATATTTAGACCCAGCGCGGCGATGCGCTCATCCAAACGCGCCGCGGAAGTCATGCAGCTTGCTCGGCGCGAGCGATCAACTCGCCCTTTTTGAGTGTCACCAACAACAACGAAATCGCAGCTGGCGTCATGCCTTGAATACGTGATGCTTGACCAACCGTTTCGGGTCTATGCTGATTAAGTTTTTGCTGCACTTCTTTCGATAGACCTTTGACTGTTCTGTAGTCGAAATCCGCAGGGAGACGCAAATTTTCCTGTGCGGCATTACGCATTACTTCATCATTTTGGCGATCGATATAACCTTGGTATTTGGCTTGGATCTCGATTTGCTCGATGATTTGAGCGTCGCATAGCACATTGCCTGAAGTGCCCGTCATGGTCATCAATTGAGAATAACTGACACCCGGCCGACGCAGCAAATTGAAGTAGTTATATTCATGTTCCAAGACCTTGCCGAACAAGGCTTCCGATTCGCCTTCGGCCAGCATTTGCGGACGTACCCATGTCGTTTTAAGCCGCTCTACTTCGCGTTCAATGGCATCGCGCTTACGACTGAAAGCTTCCCATTGCGCATCGCTCACGAGCCCCAGCTTGCGGCCTATTTCCGTCAAGCGCAGATCGGCGTTGTCTTCGCGTAGACTCAAACGATATTCAGCACGGGACGTGAACATGCGATAAGGTTCCGAGACGCCACGCGTGATTAGATCATCGACGAGTACGCCCAAATAAGCCTCTTCGCGACGAGGACACCATGCCTCTTTTCCCTGTGCTTGCAAAGCTGCATTGACGCCC
>DASUGV010000235.1:0-5287 GCA_036273835.1 Rhodocyclaceae bacterium | reverse complement strand
GGATGGAAGGAAGGCACGTTCAGCGAAGACCAGATGACCACATACGCCCGCGAAGCTGTCCGCGCTGCTATTTCTGCCGCCCCTGTTCCAGACCAGCAGAGCAAGCCTGACAGTCGATTCGACCCTATGGAAGAAGACGATTGGGACAAGTTGGCCGAGTTGCGATCCGCTCTCGAGGTGGTCACCCGGTTGCCGCACACAGTTTTCCAGTTCGCTATTTTGAGAATCGCGCGGCTGTCGAGTGAGCTTGCCGCTGCTTCGGCTGTTCCAGCGCAGGCCGACACTTGGCGGCCAATGGAAACCGCGCCAAAGGATGGCACCATGCTGCGCCTGCTGGTGGCGTTCACCGATCATCAGACCGAAGACACAGCCGAGCCTTGTCCAACTATCGGGGCTAACAGCTTCGACAGTACTGACATCGACCAGTGGCAATTCGCGGGTTGGAACTGGCAACAGGACTGCTTCACTGAAGGTAGGGGCACTCCGGTCGGTTGGCTACCACTCGCACCCGCCACCCCCGCTGTTCAAGGGGCCGAGACACCGAAGGGCGGTGCGTGATGGCTGTGACTGCAAATCTTACGGGTAAAACCCGCCACCGTATCTACAAGCCGTTGTTCGGGAGGCCCCTGCTTGTTTTGCAAGTAGAGGAGCATCGTGAAGGGTACTCGCCGGGTGAAATGGCGGGAGATGGATGCGATGTGGACTATTCTTTTTGGCGCGACGCCACAGCGGAAGACATCACAACGAAGGCCAAATCATGACCACCAACACCACCCCACCCGCTGCCAAGGTAGCAGATGCGATACCCGATGAGCGCGCGCTGTTTGAGGCGTGGCTTGAGCAAGGCCATGCGAACGGTGCCAATGAGAGCATGTGGAGAGCATGGCAGGCCCGCGCTGCCCTTGCATCCCGCTCCCTGGTGGCGCCGGGCGAGGATGATGCTACCGAAGCCTGCTCGTCGTGCGGTCTGACGATGGGCCAATCCCGGCAATTGGCCGCCGCCCAGCCACCCCAAGCATCTGGTGCGACGACCCAGCGCGATATCGACTCGCTCAAGCACGAGCTGGGTGAGGCCGAGCGCGCAGTGCAGTTCTGGAAGGCCAAGGCGGCATCTAGTGCGCCAGAATTGCAGGGGCAGGCGCTCGATTTGCTGGAAGACCTGGCGAAATTCACCGGCGCGGGCGGTATGCAAGCCGTGAATACGCTGGTGGCGCGCGCCAACGAGGTAATGGCCGCTTCTGGTAGCGCGCAGCAAGCCAGCGACGACTGCAAGTTCTGCCTCGGCGCAAAGGGCGGCGTACCCGGCAATGCGAACGTCATCGGCGGCGAGGTCGTCTGCGACTATTGCTCGGCGCTGCTGATGAAGGTGCGCGACGCCGAGAAAGCCAATCCCACCGGATCAATGTTCGCCAGCCCTCCCGCCCAGGTAACGGGCGGTACTGCCGAGGCGAGCGATGCGCGGGATGCGGCGCTGGAAGAAGCGGCGCTGCTGTGTGAAACGGAAGAGCTTTTATTCGACATCTCCGATTGGCAGAATCTCAGCAAGCAGGGCATTAGCGGCAAGACTGCGCTCGCGCTGGCTGCCGCTATTCGCGCCCTCAAGGCAATGGCAGGGGCGAAATCGTGAGCTCCGTCACGATCAAAATCTACCCTGATTCGTGGGCGGCGATGTGCCTTGACCGCGCTGGCGCAAAGTACCAGCCTGGTAATGGCGACGAGGGCGCGGCATTCCATGAAAGCTGGTGCGGCAACTGCGCGCGCGATCTGCCGATGAGCGCCGGCAAGCCGATGGAGCAATGTGAGGAAAGCGAAGTTTGCGATATCCTCGCGCGCAGCTTCCACGACATCAACAGCCCGACCTATCCCACGGAGTGGCAGTACGGCGCTGACGGCCAGCCGCGTTGCCATGCGTTTGTGGAGGCCGGCCAGCCGATCCCGGTGAAAGACGAGCACACCGCAGACCTTTTTGAAAGCGTGACCTCATGACCAACCACACACAAGCCGCAGAACTGAAGAGCTGCCCGTTTTGCGGCGAACTCTCAAACCACAGAAGCGATTGCTGGTTCGAGCTACGCGATATTGGAGCATCACGCGGTCGACTGAATGCCGCCTGGAACCGTCGCGCCGCCTCGCTTGAAGCGCCGAGCGGGGAAGTGGTGGCGTGGATCGACGGCAGCACGCTGGCGAGATTCATCGCCGATGGAAACTGCCATCGTGAATTCCAATGTTCGATCAGGCGCGGCGAAGCTGTTTGCGAAACGGATGTGGCGCTCTACGCCGCCCCACCCGCCAGCACCGAGCCATCCACGATTGCAGCCCGCGCGCGTGAGCATGCGGTAGTGGAGGTCGCGCAGAAATGTGAATGTTGCGGTGGCAAGGGAGGATGGGCCACTGAATCGTGGGTCGATCCGGTTAGCGGCCCTGAATGCGAAAGCGAGCGCTGCACCGACTGCGACGGCACTGGCGTCTATCCACCCCGTCCCGCCACTCAGGAAGCCATGCAGCGCGATGACCTGGAATCGGCGGGGATTGTGGCGGAAGATAAGGAGGCGCCGAAATGAAATCATTACTCGCTTGGCTGATCGGTTCAGTCATGACGTTTGGCACGATGACCGCAAGCCCGCTGGGCGAAATGTTTGCGGGAATCTTCGGCCTGGTGCTCTTGTGGCTCTGGCACAAGGTCGATGCTTACGAGCTTGCTGCTGCTCGCTGGGCTGAGCATGGGAGCGGGGAATGAGAGCCGACGATGTAATTGATGCTGCCTGCGGGCTGGCGAAATGGGCTTGTGTTCTCTTTGTGGCGGGCTTCGGCATTAATTCATGCGTCAACTCCGAATGGTATAGAGGCATGGAGCGAATTGAGGCTATCAGGGCGCGCGCAGCCGCAACGCCGCATGTTATCCGCGAGGCTGATGGCTGCAAGGTCTATGAATTCAGCGCGGCCGGGCGCGACCATTACTTTACGCGCTGCGGGGCAGTCGTGACCACAGAGAAGACTGGATCGGAATCATGCGGCAAAAATTGCACGCGCCCTACGAGCGAAATTATTGTGACGAAAGGAAATAACCCATGACCCTCACCCCCGAACAGGTAGCACGACTCAAAGCCGCTGCGGAGAAAGCGTTGAGCCCACATTCAGTGATGGACGCGCACGACTATTTTGCCGACTACAACCGCCTTTCCGGGCCAGCGATCATTCTCGCCCTTCTCGCCCAACTGGAGCAAAGCCAGGACGACTACGGACAAGCCGTTGACAGCGTTGCACAACTACAAGAGGAAGTCTTTGGGCTGCGCGCCCAACTGGAGGCAGCGCCGGCGCCGAGCGAGACTATGACGGACAAGGTCAAGCGGCTGCAGGGCGATGCGAACCGGCATATCACCGAGCTTTGCGAGCCCCGCCGCCGCATCGACGACACCATCGGCGCAGCACCAGGCGCAGGAGATGGATTATTTAAGGAGGGGGAATGAGTCAGAACGACATAACAGGCGACAGGATCGCCACGAAGCCAGCGAGCGATGCTTACCGGGTTGGCTATGAGGGTATTTTTGGGAGGCGCGAGAAATGCCCCGCTTAGGGCAAGTGCGAGAAGGCAGGCCGACCCGCTCCGGACAATTCAAAAGATGAGGATCAGTGATGGATATGGCTGACCATGATATTGTCGCAAAACTGGTGGCGACCATTGAGAAAAACGCAAGGCTGTCAGCGGCCAAGGCTGCTGCGGCGACCTACCCGCTTGCGTGGGTGAAGTTGGAGCGGTACGTGGAGCTTTCCGGCGATTCGGCCGATGCGGTGCAGTCGCGTCGCAAGATCGGCAAATGGATCGACGGGAAGCAGTGCAAGATCGTGGACGGCCGGCTGTGGATCAACATCCCGGCCGTTGAGGAGTGGGTAGAAAAATGGGATCAGAAAAGTCCAGCGCGCGCGGCATTGAGCTGCGCTCGGGAGCCAAAAGCGAATCGATCCGGATAAAATTTATGTACCTCGGCGCCGAATGTCGGGAGACATTGAAAATGGCGCATACGAAGGCAAACATCAAGTTTGCCGAGCGACTCCGCGGGGAAATCCTGAATGCGATCGAGACTGGAACGTTTTCATATGCCAAGTATTTCCCCGAGTCGGGGCAGCTCAAAAAGTTAGGCATCAAGCCGGTGCGTTCCAACGTGACGGTCGGGCAATTGCTGGATGAGCAGTTTTCCATCTACAAACGCACGCTGGCGGCGAGTACATATACCGTCTATCGTCGCAACTACACTGCGCATCTGCTTGACCAATGGGGCGATACCCTCCTCGCCGATCTGACGCCGGCTGCGCTGCGCGCCTGGATAGGTGCGTTCGATTGCAAAGCGCGCACGCTGCGGCAGATCCTAGTCCCCCTGCGCGGCGCGCTGGAGCTAGCCGTCAATGACGATTTGATCGAAAGCAGCCCGCTTGATCGCGTCAAGCTGCGTAAGATTCTCGACCGCGATGCGTACAAAGTCGAGTTCGTGACCGATCCATTCAATGCTGCTGAAATTGCTGCGATACTTGACGCCTGCTCCGGCCAGGAGCGCAACGTGTGGCAATTCGCGTTTGCGACCGGGATGCGCCCAAGTGAGTACATCGCCCTCCGGTGGGAGTCGGTGGATATGGCTGCGCTGACGGTGCGCGTGGCACGTGCTCGCGTGATGGGGTCGACGGTGGACGAGGTGAAAACCTATGCCGGGAAGCGGCTGATCGATATCCGGCAGGGAGCTTACGATGCACTCATGTCGCAGAAGCAACATAGCGCGCTGGCGAACGGTCTGGTATTTCTCGATGCAGCGCATGGCGGGGGATGGAATGACAGCGGGCGCCTTGCCAAGCGGTGGGGCGAGATCGTCAAGGCAGCCGGCGTGCGCCCGCGCAATCCGTACCAGACGCGCCACACGTTCGCATCTACCCTACTCTCAGCCGGCGAGAATCAAATGTATGTCGCCAAGCAAATGGGGCACGCCGATACCACCATGATTACCCGGACGTATGGGCGATGGCTTGAGCAGGACGGAGGCGTATTGCCAGAGTTCTACCGCAGAGTCTCCCCGGCGCGCGCGAAGGCGGTTTTCTGATTTTTTCGCCCACGTTTCGCCCAAGCGACGCTGTCAAATAGCAAGAGCCGCATGGATAAAGGCTTGCAGAAGGGCGGCGCGAATTATACAGAAATGATTTTGGGCTGTCAGTAAACCACTCCAAACGCCTCCCGCCATAGTAGGAGTGATGGTTAGGTGCAATCAATTCTGGCTGCGGAGGTCAGCAATTGGCCGCTTTTTCG
>DASUGV010000234.1:0-5308 GCA_036273835.1 Rhodocyclaceae bacterium | reverse complement strand
TGCGCCGGTGAAGCTGCCCTTCTCGTAACCGAACAAGGTCGCTTCGAGCAGATTTTCCGGAATCGCCGCGCAGTTTATGGCAACGAACGCACCCTTCTTGCGGCGCGAATGTTGATGGATGTATTGCGCGAAAACTTCCTTGCCGGTACCCGATTCGCCGGTAAGCATGATAGTGGCATCCGTCTCGGCCACCTTGGCAGCGAGCTTGAGCACATCGCGCGTGCGCGGATCTTCGGCCACCATGTCCTTGTGCGTCGGCGCGACAATCGCGTAACGCCGGATGTTTTCTAGCAGCACCTCGGATTCGAAGGGTTTCATCAGAAAGTCGCAAGCACCTCGACGCATCGCCGAGACGGCTTTGTCCACATCGCCAAAAGCCGTCATCAACAACACAGGCAATTGCGCATGACGCGAGCGAATCTGGTCGAGCAGTTCGAGACCATCCATCGGATCCATGCGCAGATCGCTAATGACCAGATTGAAGCTATCTTCGCCCAGGCAATTCAACGCCGCAGGGCCACTAGCGGCGAGCGTGACGCGATGACCGGCGGATTTCAGAATCATTTCGATGGCATCCCGCAGTCCGGCATCATCGTCGACAACCAGAATTTTAAGTGTTTCGATCATTGCCTTGCTCCATGTGCTATTTCCCGATTTGCCAGCGGTAGCGCAAAACAGAATTCCGTTCCCTCGCCCGGTGCGGATTTGAGCGATATGTCACCGCCATGTGCGCGAGCCACGCCGCGTGCTATTGCTAAACCCAAGCCGGTGCCGTCTGCACGTGTGGTAAAGAATGGTTCGAACAGCCGATCTTGCAATGCCGCGTCGATACCACGGCCGTTGTCGCGCACCTTGAATATGGCATTATCATTATCGACCACCGCGCTGAGCGTGACTTTTCCTTCCACATCCAGAACTTGCAGCGCATTTTCGAGCAGGTTGGTGAGCGCGCCGGCAATTTCCTTACGATTGCCGAACAGCTTCTGCGTACCTGCGGCGCAGTCGGAAACAAATTCCACATGCCGACTGGCCGCAACTGGCTCGATGGTGTTCGAAAGTTCGACTACCAGATCGCATATGCCAAATGATTCGCGGCCAAGCGCCTCGCCGCGAGCGAAGATGAGCATGTCCTGAATGAGCCGCTCCAGGTGGCGCAGGCGCTCCACGGCACGCGTCGCAACGTCGGCACGCTCCGATGCCGCAAGCTGCGTATTGGCGAGATGGCCGGTGTAGAGCAAGGCAGCGGCCAATGGCGTACGCAATTGGTGCGCAAGCCCTGCCACCATTTCTCCCATCGCTGCAAGACGTTCGTTGCGAGCCGTCGCGATACGCATGCGCCATGCTTCGGTCACGTCATGCAGCAATACGATGCGGCCGCCCGAAACGTCCAGCGCAGTTTCGGAAATGGATACTCTGCATTCGTCCTGAGCGTCGAAGGTTTGATCGGCGACCGATGCAATGCGATCCAATGCCCATTCACCCGGTGTCTCGGTGGTCGTCAAAATTTTCGCGGCGAGCTTTTGCCATTCACGACCGGTAACATCGGTACCCAGCATCGACAAAGCCGCGCGATTGATTTGTTCGACACAGCCTTTTTTGTCCACGACGATGACACCTGCCGGCAACGCAGCGAGCAGCAGATTCAACCGCTCGCTCAACGTGCTCACCTCACCTTGCAAACCGTTATAGGCCTGCGTCAACTCATCGGAAGCGCGCGCGAAAACCTGGAAGGCTTCCGCGAGTCCGGCGGCATCGAGCGTTTGAGGAGCGGTTGCGTTCATCTCGTCTGTTCGCAAACAAATAGGCGGCTGTGGATAACGTTTTTTCGGGATGCTGGCAGCTTAATCTTGCCGCAGCCGGCAACGCGGCTGGATTAACCGGCAAAACTTACCGCTTATTCCGCGCTGACCATCACATGCCAGACCGCAGAATTCGCTCATCCCAAATGGGAGAGTTGTCGGTTGTCGCGCGGTTTATGCACCGGGTATCCACCGGTTTGTCCACCGCAGGATCGGCTGAATCGAGCGATAGGTAAGCCCGCACAAGAATTCGACGCACAGGAATTCAATATGGCAGCAGAAGACGCCCTCGCACCACCCTCGGCATCGCCCTTTCAGGTTATCGGCGAGAACCTTGCACGCATGACACAACGCCAGAAATTGGCTGGTGCGATTGTCATCGCCATCGCCATCGCCGTCTTGGTTGGCATATGGTCGTGGAGTACGCAGACGCAATACGCTGTGCTGTTTTCCAACGTGGCGGAAAAAGATGGGGGCGCGATCATCACCGCGCTCCAGCAACAAAACGTGCCCTACAAAGTCGAAGGCACAACCATTCTCGTGCCATATAACCGCGCCAACGAATTGCGTTTGACGCTTGCCTCGCAAGGACTTCCGAAAGGCGGGCTGGTCGGCTTCGAATTGATGGACACGCAAAAATTCGGCATGTCGCAATTCAATGAGCAGATCAATTACCAACGCGCGCTGGAAGGCGAATTGGCACGCACAATTCAATCATTGTCGGCAGTCAACAGCGCACGCGTGCATCTGGCGATCCCTAAGCAAACAGCATTTCTGCGCGATGAAGAAAAACCCACCGCTTCGGTCGTCATCACATTGAATCCGGGACGCAAGCTAGAGCCGCAGCAAATTGCCGGCGTAGTCCATCTGGTGTCGTCAAGCGTGCCGGAACTGGCCCCCGATCAGGTCAGTGTCATCGATCAGGACGGCAATCTGCTGACCCACATGCGCGATCAAAGCGTAGCTGGACTGGATTCGTCGCAGCTCGAATACATTTCGGAACTGGAAGACACCTACATCAAACGCATCCAGACCATTCTGGAACCCATGCTGGGCGCGGAAAATTTTCGCGCTCAAGTCATGGCAGATGTCGACTTCGATGCCAGCGAGCAAACTTCGGAAACGTTCAAACCGAATCCCGCACCGAACACCGCTATCCGCAGCCAGCAAACCAGCGACAATCAAACCAACCAGCCACCTGCGATAGGCGTTCCCGGTGCGCTCAGCAATCAACCACCGGTTCCGGCCACGGCGCCGATTACGTCGCCGGTCGTAGCGGGCGCGGCGACAGGGCAGAGCCAACCAGTCACGCTGACTTCGAGCAAGAGTTCGACAACAAATTACGAGTTGGATAAAACCATTCAGCACGTGAAGCGTTCGATCGGTTCGGTCAAACGCTTGTCGGTTGCCGTGCTGCTCAACTTCAAGACGGACAAGAGTCAGCCCAACGCCAAACCTGCACCGCTCACCAACGACGAGATGAAGAAAATTTCGGACTTGGTACGCCAAGCCGTGGGCTACAACCAAACACGCGGCGACACCATCAATCTGGCCAATTCCGCTTTCGCGACCGAAGGTGCGAAAGAAGAGGACAACAGCATACCGCTGTGGCAGAACCCCGAATACATCGCCATTGCCAAAGAAGCGCTACGTTACCTTGCGCTACTGGCGGCTATCGCGTTCGTCGGCCTAGGCGTCGTGCGTCCGCTTCTGCGCGGCATTATTTCAGCGGCTGAGGCAAGCGCCGAAGCGCAAAGAACTGCGGCCGCGAAAGCCCACGCGGCAAAAGTCCGCGAATCCGACGAGCTCGATGACGATGACATACCCCCCGAAATTCTCGAGGCGGAGCTTGCGAAAATGACCTTCGACAAGAAAGTCGCGCGAGCCAGAAGAATCACCGAAAGAGAACCGAAGATGGTCGCTCACATGATCAAGGAATGGCTGGCCGGAGGTACTTCCAATGGCTAAGGATGGCAGCGACGGCCTGGAAGATGCAGCGCTGCTGCTGCTCACGCTTGGCGCGGATCACGCGGCGGAAGTGCTCAAGCATTTATCGCCACGCGAAGTGCAGAAACTCGGTTCCAGCATGGCCAAGATGCCATCGCAGACGCGTGCGCACGTCGAGAAGCTGGTCGAGAAACTGCAACTGCACGCTGCCCAGGGCTCGCACATCGAACCCGACGAAGAAAGCATCCGCCTCATGTTGACCAAAGCTTTGGGCGATGAGCGCGCGGCCAATCTGATCTCGCGCGTATTGCAAGGCTCCGATACCGCTGGCATAGAAAGCTTGAAGTGGATGGATGCCCCCACGGCAGCCGATCTCATCAAGAACGAGCATCCGCAAATCCTCGCAACCATTCTGGTGCACCTCGAATTCGATCACGCCGGCGAAATCCTGTGCTGCCTGCCGGATCGGCAACGCAACGACGTGCTACTGCGCCTGGCCACGCTGGACGGCGTGCAACCGGCCGCGTTGAAGGAACTCAACGAAGCCCTATCGCGCGTGCTATCCGGTTCGGCACAAACAAAAAAGACCGCGATGGGCGGCGCGCATCACGCGGCGGAAATTCTTAACTTCGTCGGTGGCGCGGTCGAGACGGCGATTCTCGATAACGTGCGCGAATACGATCCGGATCTGGCGCAACGCATTCTCGATGAAATGTTCGTCTTCGAGAATCTTCTCGATGTCGATGACCGCGGCATACAAGTCGTGTTGCGCGAAATTCAGTCCGACCAGCTCGTGATCGCGCTCAAAGGCGCCGCGCCGGACATGCGCGACAAGATATTCAAGAACATGTCCAGCCGCGCGGCGGAAATGCTCAAGGAGGATCTCGAATCGCGCGGACCGGTGCGGCTGTCCGAAGTGGAAGCGGCGCAAAAAGAAATTCTCAAGATCGCCCGCCGTCTGGCCGAGGAAGGCCAGCTCGTTCTTGGCGGCAAGGGCAGTGACGACACGTTCGTTTGAGCGCGGCGACAGCCGCCCAGGCACAGCGCATCAATTAACCATTTTGCATAATCGATGAGCCAAGTCATTCCAAAAAATCAGGCGTCCGGCGCTTTCCAGCGCTGGGAACCCGTGAACTTCGACAACCCGTCTGCAAAGCCTGCTAGCAAGACAAAGGGGCCAACCGAATCGCGCATCGAGATCGCACCCGGCGTGTCCCTGCCGACGGCCGACGACTTCGAGCGCATGCAACAAGAAGCTTACAAAGAAGGCTACGCCACCGGCTACGAAGAAGGCAGCGCCCGTGGCCGCATGGAAGCAGCCGAACTGCATCAGCTGCTGCAAGCGATGGATCAAGCGCTCAGCAAATTCGATCAGGAAGTCGCTGAAGAAATTCAAGCGCTGGCGCTCGAAGTAGCACGTCAGGTCGTGCGCGAAACGCTGGACGCAAAACCCGAAAGCATCTTGACGGTCATTCGCGAAGCGCTACTGCTGGTGCCACAACAAAACGCAACCGTGCGCGTGAATCCGCAGGATCTCGAACTGGTGCGTACATATCTCGGCG
>DASUGV010000233.1:0-3546 GCA_036273835.1 Rhodocyclaceae bacterium | reverse complement strand
CCTGGCGCTCTACAAACAAGGCAAGAACGAATGGGGCCCCTATCAGTCACCGATGGAAGATGGCATGCGGCACTTTCACCAGTTTTACAGGCGTATCATGGCTCCGCACATCGCGATTTGATTGATGCGAATAGCATGCGTGGTATTTGTATGTCAGTGTCATTGGTCGGATGGGGCATGATGTTTCGGCTAAGTTCGATGGAAATTTATCTTCGGTTCTATAAAAGGAGAGGTACATGTATCGATTTGTCATGATGGCTCTGGCCGCTTTAACTGTTGTCAATGCCCATGCGCAAACTCCGATCAAGGCTGCAAACCGTGAACTGAACGTGTCCGTTGGTGCCCAAAAAACCGACTATTTTGAACGCGACGATCATGGACTGACGGGGGGAGGAAGCGTACTCGATTCCGAAAAAGGCACACAGCCGTCGGTCAAGCTTTCATATACGGCACAAGGCGACCTAGTCGATGAATCGAAAATCTATGTCCGCGATCTCTATTTCAACATGTCATACGCATACTCGGACGGTAAGACGCAATACGACGGATATTTGCAGAATCTGCAAACCGGTGCGTTGACGCCATACAACACGAGGACCAAAGTCAGCACCAGCGATTTTCAGATGAAGATCGGCAAGGGTTTCGTGTTTTTCCCCAGCAAGAGTTTGCAAATTACGCCGTATGCTTCGTATAGATGGCGTAGCTGGAAACGGGATTCCAGTTCCGATCAATTCGGCTATCTGGAGCAATACGATCACAGTGCCATCGCCTTGGGCTCACGGCTCCAGGCGGCGGTGACGCCACGCTTGGTTGTCTCGTTGGATGGCAGCGTCGGTCGAATTCAGAACGCCAACTTAACGGTGCAGCACGAGCTGAAATTCGAACTCGGTAGCAAGCCGATTTATACGGCTGGCATTGACTTCGATTATGCGTTGAACAATTGGCACATCAATGCCGGATACCAATACACCCGTTTTGAATACGGAGAGTCGCCGGTCGTATCCGGTTTCTTCGAGCCCGCTTCCAGAACGACCCTCTACGACCTATATGCCGGCGCCAGCTACGGTTTCTGAGTTCAGAATAACGACATTTGCGGCCCGTCCTCGCGCGGTGCGCGGAAAGCTGCTGTATTGAGCGTTCGGCGTATTTGATTGAAACCCAGGCGGGCGCACGCTTTCTTCATGCGTTGAGCATATAGATCCGCAAACACGCCTTCGCCACGCATGCGCTTGCCGAAGCGGCTATCGTAAGCCTTGCCGCCGCGCATCTGATTGACGAGACTCATCACGTGCGCAGCGCGGTCTGGGTAGTGTTCTCGCAGCCACGCAGGGAAGATATCGGCCAATTCGTGGGGCAGGCGCAGCAGCGCATAGCCAGCTGTATCGCCACCGGCAGCGCGCGTAGCTTCCAGCACGGCTTCCAATTCATGATCGTTCAACGCGGGGATCAGCGGTGCGAACAGCACGCCGACAGGAATGCCTTTGTCATGCAATGCCTGCATCGCTTGCAAACGCCGCTGTGGCGTAGCGGCACGTGGTTCCATCTTGCGGGCGAGCTCGCGATCCAGGGTTGTGATGCTGAACATGACGTGCACAAGACTATCTTTGGCCATGTCGGCCAGCAGGTCGATGTCACGCTCGATCAATGCGCCCTTGGTGACGATGGACACGGGATGACGACATTCGGCCAGGACTTGCAGCAGGGCGCGCGTGAGACCGATCTTGCGCTCGATGGGTTGCCAGCCATCCGTATTGATGCCCAACGCAATGGGCTGGCATCGATAGCTGCGCTTGGCGAGTTCGTGCCGTAGCTGCGCAGGTGCATCGGGTTTGTACGCGATCTTCGTTTCGAAATCGAGACCCGCCGACAAGCCGAGATAGCTATGCGTCGGCCGCGCAAAACAATAAGTACAACCGTGCTCGCACCCGCGATACGGATTGACCGACAGGGAGAAACCGACATCCGGCGAATCGTTGGAACTGATAACCGTCTTGCTGCTGTCGACGATCAACTGCGTGGCAGGCGTTTCCGGCGCTTCGTCTTGATTGCCCCAGCCATCATCGAAGACCTCACGCTTTTGCGATTCGAAGCGTCCATCGGGACAGACCACCGCACCGCGGCCATGAAAAACAATAGGACGCGCTGCGGAAAAATTGTCCCGATGATTGTCTCGACTGCTATTCATGCCGAAGTCATAATCCAAAATTTCAACGATGGGCGGCGTCTGCGCGAATTGCCTGAGCGATCTGGTCGCTGAGTTTGGCCAGCGCGCGACTGTGTGCCGCGACAAGCGCATCGAAGCCGATACCGTTGACGGGCTCGCGCCAGATAAAGTGCGTCGTGCGTGGTGTGACGTTGCTTGTGCGGCGTAATGTCCACAAGATGTCCAGCGTCGCCGCTTCGTTCGGCTCCGAGTCGAAGCGCTGCACATCCAGCAGCACGGTGTAGTCGGTATTTTCGGCAGCGTGCTGCGGATACGCCGCGACGCGAGATGAGCCCAGACGTTGCGCAAGATTCTCGGCAACGACGCGAGGAATTTCGCGCTTGAGATCGTCGGCCCAGCGTTGATCCTCGAGCATGTCTACACGGTTGGCATTGATGCGTACGACCAGTTGCGGCCGATCGATGGCATCCGGAAGCGTCGCCGTCGCAACCCCCACGCTGTAATTCGCCGCCGAGGCTAGCGGAGAAGAGGCATCGGAAGTATTGGCCGTGGATGTGCTCAGTGTGTAATAGTGCGGCGCCGGCGAGTTGCTGCTGCATGCGCAAAGCATGGCGAGCGAAAGGATGGCGAACGCTGGCCAAGTAATGACAGAGGCATAACGAACGATCATTGCTTATTCTCCGATTGTTTGCCGCGAATGAGCGATTCCGGGTGCTTGTCGAGATATTCGGTGAGCGTTCGCACCGATTCCGCAGCGCGCGCCACTTCGCGCAGCGCATCGCGCAAATCTTGTTGTGCCGGAGAATCTTGCGACAGTACGCGATTGGCACTATCAAGCGTCTGTTGAGCTGCGCTAAGCGTTTGCTTGATTTCCGGCGTCACCTCATCGCCGAGTTTTTGCACCAAGGCGTTTGTGCTCCTGAGCGTCGTGTCCAGCGAATGCATGGTGGTTCTCAAATCATCCGCCAACTGCTCGAATGGAATCTTGTCGATCTTGCTTGCGATGCGGGTGATCGTCGTTTGCAGTTCCTGCAGATCGCCGGGTGCGGTCGGAATTTCGAGCGGTGACTTACTCCAGTCGAGTTTGACCTTGCCGGCATTTGGCAGGAAATCGAGTGCGACATAGAGCTGGCCCGTCAACAAACTGGCAATACGCAACTGGGCGCGCAGTCCGTTATTTACCATGTCTTCGAATTCTTTTTTCTGCTGATCGGGCGACGGTATGCGTCTGGATTTGCGTAGGCGCGAGACGAGCCTGTCCGGATACAGCCGGACCAGCACGGGGACATTGATCTGCTTGGCACTGGGATCGTAGTCGACGCCGATATCGAGCACTTCGCCGATGGGAATGCCGCGGAATTCCACCGGTGCTCCGACGGCCA
>DASUGV010000232.1:0-9761 GCA_036273835.1 Rhodocyclaceae bacterium | reverse complement strand
ACCAGTGCAGGCACGGGTTGCATGGCGGCGCTCGATGCCGAGCGCTATCTCGACAATCTGAAATAAAAGCGCGGCGCTTGAGGGCAAGCATCCATCGTGGCCAACAACAAGTGGCTCTCGATCGCCGATCTCAAACAGAGACTGCGCACCCAGGTCAAGAAACAGAAATCTGATATCGTGCCGCTCGACGACGCGCAGTTATTTCAACAAGCCGTCGCGGGCTCTATCGTGATGCCGGCGAATAACCGTGCCCGCTTGCAAAGCCCTCCACCGCCGCCCGTACCACGTCCCAAGGATCCAACCCTCGCCGATGCGCCGATAGAACAAAAAAGCGACGCGAACGATTTACCGGCTGCGTGGTTCGAGGATAGCAATACAACGTCACGCACATCCGAACAGGCGCTGCTCGCTGCAGCGCTGAAAGGCGTCACCCGCATTGCAACCGACAAAGTCATGCCTGACATACCGAGACCTCACCCCGTGCCACGCCAAAGCGAACTGGATGAACGGGCCGCATTGGCCGAATCCATTTATGCGCCGACGCCGCTCGAACTGCACA
Organism: Rhodocyclaceae bacterium; assembly: GCA_036273835.1. Lineage (GTDB taxonomy): Bacteria > Pseudomonadota > Gammaproteobacteria > Burkholderiales > Rhodocyclaceae > DASUGV01. The sequence continues at coordinate 9,202 of DASUGV010000232.1, read as the reverse complement.
TGGAAGGCGGCGACGAACTGATCTATCTGCGCGACACCTTGCCGCGCAATGTATTGCGCGATTTACGGCGAGGCCGCTGGGTCGTGGAGGCGGAACTGGATCTGCATGGTGCCAATCGCGATCAGGCGCGTGATCTACTGGCCGACTTCCTCGCGCATTGCCGCAAAAACGAGATTCGCTGCGTGCGAATCGTTCACGGTAAGGGACTGGGATCGCCCGGCAAAGAGCCCGTATTGAAAAAACTGGTGGCGGGCTGGCTGATGAACTATGACGACGTCCTAGCCTACGCGCAGGCGCGCGTGCATGACGGTGGCGCGGGCGCGCTGCTTGTTTTGTTGCGCGCTGCGCGTCGCTGAAGTGATGCGGCGCAAAACGAAAAAAAGATCGAGTAGCACGCAATTTTTTAAACCTCCTTTCGGCTTTCTCTAAAGACATTTCGTCACCTCACCTGAGGTAGAACATCTTTGCTTCGATACAGTCCGATCCGCCGCTCGCAGCGGCCGATTGAAATGTTTCGACGCAAGGATTCGCATGGAAATCTGCAAGGCCGGATTTGTCGCGTTCGGTGTTGGTATGTGTCTTACCGCATTGATAGGATGCGGCGGTGGCAGTCAAAGCAGCGCTGGCAATAGTGCGGCGTCGACATCGATTTCGACATCTGTCTCAAACAGTCCTTCGACGGCGACCTTTTTGTCCTTCAATGGCGGACAAACGCCGGTGCTGAGTTATCGCGGCACTAATTTATCCGGCGGCGAATTCGGCGATGTCAGCGGCATATACGGATACAACTATATTTATCCGAATCAATCCGAAGTCGACTACTTCATCAACAAGCGCATGAATGTCGTGCGCCTGCCTTTTCTGTGGGAACGTCTGCAGTCATCCATCGGCACCGCATTGAACGAAACGGAAATGGCGCGCATCGACGCGTTTGTAGCACAGACCGCGGCCAAGGGTGTTTTCGTAATTCTCGATCCGCACAACTACGCTTACTACCGGGGACAGATGATCGATTCCAGCAACGTGCCCAACAGCGCTTTCGCCGATTTCTGGGGACGGCTGGCGAGCCGCTACCTCGGCAATCCGCATGTCATATTCGGATTGATGAACGAACCGATCGGCCCCACCGCCGTTCAATGGGCGGCATCGGCCAACGCCGCCGTTGCGGCCATCCGCGCGAGCGGTGCCACCAACCTGATTCTGGTGCCGGGTACCTGGTGGACCGGCGCGCATAGCTGGATCGATTCCGGCAACAGCGTAGCGATGCTGGCGATCAACGACCCGATCAACAACTTCGTATTCGAAGTGCACCAATATCTGGATTCCGATTCATCGGGCACGCAGGCAAACTGCGTCAGTTCGACTATCGGTTCGGAACGGGTTCAGGCATTTACCAACTGGCTACGCGCAAATGGACGCAAGGGCTTTCTCGGAGAATTCGCCGGCGCCAATAATGACATTTGCAAACAGGCCGTCGACAACCTGCTCACCGACATGGAAAACAATAGCGACGTGTGGGCAGGTTGGACGTGGTGGTCAGCGGGGCCTTGGTGGGGAAACTACATGTTCTCAATCGAACCGCTCAACGGCGTCGACCAACCCTTGATGAGCGTGCTGGCTAATCATTTGTAACATCGCGCGGTGACCTGCGAAAGCGGCCCGCTCACCACATGACATACTGCGATCAAATCGCCGCTTCGTCCGTTTCGCCGGTACGGATACGCACGACGTGTTCAACGGCCATGACAAAAATTTTGCCGTCGCCGATCTTGCCGGTACGGGCCGATTTAACGATGGCTTCGATCGCCGATTCGACGATGCCATCAGCGACTACAACTTCCACCTTAATCTTGGGCAGAAAGTCGACGACGTATTCGGCGCCGCGATACAGCTCGGTATGACCCTTCTGACGTCCGAAGCCTTTGACCTCGCTGACCGTAAGACCGGTAATGCCAACTTCCGACAAGGCTTCGCGTACTTCGTCGAGCTTGAAAGGCTTGATGACCGCTTCGATTTTTTTCACGTCCATGTCTCCCAATGGTGTATTCGATGGCAAACAGTATAGCCGACCGGCAAAGGTCAATACCGCAGTTTAGTACTCATCCCGGTAGCGGTTGGTGATCGGCTGCCGCCAGTCCTTGCCGAAACCGCGGCGCGTGACGCGGATGCCGATCGGCGATTGACGCCGCTTGTATTCGTTGCGCTTGAGCATGTCCACCACGCGGCGCACATCGTGCTCGCTATAGCCGAGCCCAACGATCTGGCGCGGACTATCGTCGGACTCCATGTAGGCTTCGATGATGGCATCCAGTATTTCGTAAGGCGGCAAGGTATCCTGGTCGGTCTGTCCGGGTTTGAGTTCCGCCGATGGCGGACGCGTGATGATGTTGTCCGGAATCGCCGGCGAAATCGTGTTGCGGTAATGCGCCAGCCGATAAACGAATGTTTTGAAAATATCCTTGATCACGGCGAAGCCACCCGCCATGTCGCCATACAAGGTTGCGTATCCCACCGCCATCTCGCTCTTGTTGCCGGTCGTCAACACGATGCTGCCGAATTTGTTGGATAGCGCCATCAGGCTCATGCCGCGAATACGCGCTTGCAGATTCTCCTCCGCCGTATCCGCTGGCCGGCCCTCGAACAGCGGCGACAGCATTCCTTCGAATGTGTTCATGGCCGGCGCAATCGGTAACTCGTCGTAGCGCACATCGAGATTCGCCACCAACGCCCGCGAATCGTCCAGGCTCATTTGTGCCGTGTATGGCGATGGCATCATCACCGTGCGCACGCGATCGGCACCCAGCGCGTCCGCTGCGATGCAAACCGTCAATGCCGAATCGATGCCGCCGGACAAGCCGATGATGCCACCCGGAAAACCGTTCTTGCCCAAGTAATCGCGCACGCCCATCTTGAGCGCCGCATAGACTTCCGCCTCGATGGACTGCCGCGACGTTATGACATCCGACTGAAAGCGGCCATGTGCGTATTCGACGACATCGACGCGCTCCTCGAACTGCGGCGCCTGGTAAGCGAGCTTACCGTCCGCGTTGAGACCGAACGACGCGCCATCGAACACTAGCTCATCCTGCCCGCCGACCAGATTGCAGTACAGCACCGCCATGTTCGTATGAGCGATGCGATCGCGCAAAACTTCGTAGCGCTGCGCTTGCTTGTTCATGTGATACGGCGACGCGTTGAGCACCAGCAATAATTCGGCGCCCGCATCGCGTGCCGCCTCGGCCGCGCCGAACTCCCACACATCGGCGCAAATATTGATACCCACCTTGACGCCACGGATATCGAGCACACAGGGTGCTTCACCCGAACTGAAATAACGCACTTCGTCGAACACTTCGTAATTCGGCAGGCGAACCTTGTGATAAGTTGCGACAATTCGTCCGTCGCGCAGCAGCGACGCCGCGTTGTAGCGCGCGCCCATGTGACTGTCCGGATGCCCGACAAGAATGTCGATGCCGACGGCGGCCTGCGCCAGATTCTTCAGCTCGCGATCGCATGTGCGACAAAAATCTGCGCGCAACAAAAGATCTTCCGGCGGGTAGCCGCACAAGGCGAGTTCAGGCGCTAGCAGTAGATGAGCGCCCGCGGCGCGCGCCTGATCGGCGGCGGCGCGAATGCGTTGAGCATTTCCTGCGATGTCGCCCACCGCGCAATTGAGCTGGGCGACGGCAATCTTGAGCGTTGCGGTATTCATAGGTAGAACTATACCGTGCGGAATCGGACTTAATCCTTGAAAAAGCATTCACCACCAAGACACCAGGAACACAAAGTTTCACCAAGAGAAGAATGTGGAGCTGTGCGGATTGCTCTAAATGAATAAACTCAACGAATCGTGAACGCGACCAAATTCCAAGCCGTCATTCCCGCTTTCGCGGGAATGACAAAACCCTACGGCACAGAAAATATGCAACTTGCAAGTCAATGAAGTTTACGATCCATCCGCACATCGATAACATTCCACAGATAGCCTGGGACGCGCTTGCGCCCGATCAGCCATTCCTTCGTCACACCTTTTTCGCCGCGCTCGAAGACACGGCATGCGTCGGACACGGCACCGGCTGGCAACCCGCGCACGCCGCATTGTGGGAAGGGCGCGAATTGATCGCGGCCGCGCCGATGTATCGCAAGCATCACTCCTCTGGCGAATACGTATTCGACTGGGCGTGGGCGGACGCTTATCAGCGCCACGGTCTGCGCTACTACCCGAAGTGGCTGTGCGCTGTGCCATTCTCCCCCGTGCCTGGCGTGCGTCTGCTGGCGCGCGACGAAGACGGCCGTCGCGCTTTGCTTTTGGCCATGCTGCAGCACGCGGAAGCGAGCGACTTATCCTCTTTGCATATTCTGTTTCCTTCCGACACGGAAGCACGCATCGGCGAAGACATCGGGATGATGCGGCGCGATGGTGTGCAATTCCATTGGCACAATGCGGGCTACCGGCACTTCGAAGATTTTCTGGCGGCGCTATCGCATGACAAACGCAAGAAGATCCGCCAGGAGCGCCGCAAGGTTGTTGATGCAAATGTCATCTCACGCGTACTGGAAGGCACAAATATCCGCGAGGCAGACTGGGCATTCTTCGCTAAGTGCTACGCCATGACGTACGCCTTGCATGGCGCCACACCTTATCTGAATCTCGACTTCTTTCTTCAGCTTGGCCAGACCATGGCCGACGCCTGCGTGCTGATTATCGGTGCGCGCGACGGACGCGATATCGCCGCAAGTTTCTTGATACGCGACCGGGAAGCCCTTTACGGCCGATACTGGGGCGCCGTGGAATACGTGCCTTGCTTGCACTTCGAAGTCTGTTACTACCGCTCCATCGAATATGCCATCGACTCTGGCATCGCGCGTTTCGAAGGTGGCGCCCAAGGTGAGCACAAGCTGGCGCGCGGCCTGGACCCGGTGCGCACGCAGTCGCTGCACTGGATCGCCGACGAGCGCTTCCGCGACGCCGTGGCGCATTTCCTGGCTCGCGAAACGGGCGGCATGGAGCAATACATCAACGAACTGGAAGAACATCGCCCCTATGCAAAACGGGACCCGGCACCGTGACTTCGATACAACACGGTTGAAGAACGTCGTATCGGCGCCGGAGTACGATTTTTGCTGGGTAATCCCGGCGCAACAAGCTGACATGCGTCAACATCGATGCACCCCAAGAGCGGCAAGATTGGCGGATAAATGCTAAAGTCTTGGCCGCTTCGAGGATCGAGCATCCTTTGTGCAACGCGTGCGCGCAATTAGTACGCTAAGTCAGCACGCTGAGTCGCACTGCCCTCGCACTGACATTCAGCATTCGAATTTATGTTTATTGGATTCAATTACACCAAGGAACTGATATGCCCACTCCTGTCTGGATTGCACTCGCCAGTGCCGTATTAGCCATACTCTATGGCGCGTTTCTCACGCGTTGGATTCTCAAGCTCTCGCCCGGCAACGCGCGCATGCAGGAGATCGCGCAAGCCGTTCAGATAGGCGCGGCGGCCTACCTGAATCGCCAATACACCACCATCGGCATCGTGGGCATCGTCCTCTTCGTCATCATCGGCTTCACGCTGCATTGGCCGACGGCGATCGGCTTTGCGATCGGCGCCGTGCTCTCGGGCGCAGCCGGATACATCGGCATGAACGTCTCGGTGCGCGCCAACGTGCGCACGGCCGAAGCGGCACGCAGCGGTTTGTCGGCTGCATTCGACGTCGCATTCCGTGGCGGCGCCATCACCGGCATGCTGGTCGCCGGGCTGGCCCTGCTCGGCGTCGTTTGCTATTACAAGATATTGTTGCATTTCGCGCCCGCTGGCGAGCCATTGACCGACATTCTCAAGCCACTCGTGGGTCTGGCCTTCGGCGCATCGCTGATCTCCATCTTCGCGCGGCTGGGTGGCGGCATCTTCACCAAGGGCGCAGACGTCGGCGCTGACCTGGTCGGCAAAGTGGAAGCTGGTATCCCGGAAGACGACCCACGTAATCCCGCTGTCATAGCCGACAATGTGGGCGACAACGTCGGCGACTGCGCAGGCATGGCGGCGGACTTGTTCGAAACCTATGCCGTCACCTTGATCGCCACCATGATTCTCGGCGCGCTGACATTGGCCACGCCTCAGGTCGGCGTCTTCTATCCGATGGTATTGGGCGCGACGGCCATCGTCGCATCCATCATCGGTTGCTTCTTCGTCAAGGTGACGCCGGGCGCGAAGATCATGAACGCGCTGTATCGCGGCCTCATCGTCGCGGGCATTCTGGCGTTGATCGCCTTCTACTTCGTCACCGGCTGGCTCGTGCCCGACAACATACTCGACGCGACGCTCGGCATCACCGGCGGCGCAACCCTGCGCATTTTCGGCGCCAGCGTCATCGGCATCGTGCTGACCGGCCTGATGGTGTGGATCACCGAGTACTACACCGGCACCGAATACGCACCCGTGCAGCACGTCGCCGCCGCATCGCAAACCGGACACGGCACCAACATCATCGCCGGCTTGGGCGTTTCGATGAAATCCACCGCAGGCCCCGTCGTCGCCGTCTGCGCTGCGATCTGGGGTGCGCACTATCTGGCCGGCCTATATGGCATTGCCATAGCGGCCACATCGATGCTTTCCATGACCGGCATCATCGTCGCGCTCGATGCCTACGGCCCCATCACCGATAATGCTGGTGGCATAGCCGAGATGTCCGACCTGCCCGACTCCGTGCGCGCCGTCACCGATCCGCTGGACGCCGTCGGTAACACCACCAAGGCCGTCACCAAAGGCTACGCCATCGGTTCGGCGGGCCTCGCCGCGCTGGTACTGTTCGCCGACTACACGCACGCGCTGGAAACCACCGGTAAGACAGTGTCATTCGACCTGTCCAACCACATGGTCATCATCGGCCTGTTCATCGGCGGTCTGGTGCCCTACCTGTTCGGCGCAATGGCCATGGAAGCCGTAGGTCGCGCCGCCGGTTCAGTCGTCGTCGAAGTCCGCCGCCAGTTCAAGGAAATCGTCGGCATCATGGAAGGCACCGCCAAGCCCGACTACTCGCGCGCCGTCGACATGCTCACCAAATCCGCCATCAAAGAAATGATGATTCCGTCATTATTGCCGGTCGTGCTTCCCATCCTCGTCGGCCTGCTGCTCGGCCCACAAGCACTCGGCGGCATGCTGATGGGCACCATCATCACCGGCCTCTTCGTCGCCATCTCCATGACCACTGGCGGCGGCGCATGGGACAACGCCAAGAAGTACATCGAAGACGGCCACTTCGGCGGCAAGGGCTCCGAAACCCACAAAGCCGCAGTGACCGGCGATACCGTCGGCGACCCGTACAAAGACACGGCGGGCCCGGCGGTGAATCCGCTGATTAAAATTATCAATCTGGTCGCACTATTGATCGTGCCGCTGCTGTAAGCAGGCGGCATATCAAAAAAGCCCGCAAATTGCGGGCTTTTTTGCGAGAACGTCTCGTTCTTTCCGCGACGGCCCGAGAGAAGTCCCTTTTATTAGTTAGCGTACCTTTTATGACAAAAACTCTTATTTCCACAATCGGTATCGTGTTTATTTCCGGGTGCGCATCCACCTACGTTGCGCCGCCATCAAAACCAACCGCAGAACTTTACCTCGTAGCCGAAAATGATTCGGCGTCGACGATGCTTCAAGGCGTGTCCATGTGGGCGTTCAAAGATACCGAATGCAATACAAATGAATACGGAACCAGAATGGGTTCCATTACTTCAAATCACTCTCCCGCAATCACTCCCTCACACACTGTTGTCGCCAACGAACCTCTCGTCTTTACGGCCATGTATATAGATGCGAGGCCTGCTCAAAACCGCCAGTGCGCGATTACTGGCGGGTTCACCCCTCTTCCTAATAAGCGTTATGCGGCGCGCTTGACCGTAACCGGTGATGTTAGCGCCTGCAGTCTTGGCGTCTATGACGTTGCTGACGGGAACCATGAACCAATGCCGATAGATTTGAAAATGCCGGAGCTGGTATGCCAGTACGGATTTGGGGCAAAAAAGTTACGAAATGGACAACCACTGAGAACTCAATGGGTGGTCGTTCCACTCATACTCCCACACTAACAAGTCTTATATGGATTTCCAGAAAGCCCGCAGGATCAACGACGCAAAGTTTAATGTCATATCAATATTCTTACCATACGATCGCGTGACTGCGTTTGAGCGTTCACGCATGCTGGCACTGACTCAGTTTCACTACGAAAATCATTGAATATGTTTACAAACGATATAACGCTGGGCTTCATTTCATTCAGCCCAACCTACGTGTTTTGCCGAGCGTGAATCTGTCGCAATTGACAGCGCCTATTTGTGTAGCTACATTAAAGAATGCGCATCGATTTTGATCCTGCCAAAGACAAGATCAATCGAGACAACCATGGTGTCTCTCTTGCCTTGGCAGCTTCGCTTGATTGGGATGCCGCATTGGTCTGGATCGATGGTCGATTCGAATACGATGAAGTGCGGATGATCGCGCTCGCTCCGGAGTCTTCAACGCTTTATTACGTTGCCTTCGTTGATCGTGATCAAACGCGAAGAATCATCAGTCTGCGACGGGCTACCCGTCGGGAGGTCAAGTACTATGTCAAAAACTGTTAAGCGTCATGCCATTCGCATGCCCTCCGTCGAGGAGAACAAGACCATCACCGCTGCCGCAAAAGCCGATCCTGATGCGAAGCCACTTACGCCAAAGCAATTGAAGGCGATGCTTCCGATGAAGGTTTTGCGTGGGCGTCCCAAGTCTGCTTCGAAGAAGCTCTTGGTCTCGGTTCGTTATAGCCCGGAAGTGATCGCATACTTCAAGTCCACGGGCGAAGGATGGCAATCCAAAATGGATAGCGTGTTGCGTCGTTATGTTGCTCGCCATTCTCGTGATGCGTAATCGTAAATGAGCTACGCAATCAAAGCGCAAGTACCCAGCACCGACGATTACATTAGCATCAGATTGGCAGCGGGTTTAAGTCGCAAGTCGGTTGAGGCCGCGACTATCGGCTTGAAAAATAGTCTATTCAGCGTAGTGGCGTTCTTTGCGGGAAAGCCAATTGGCATTGGTCGTGTCATCGGTGATGGCGGATGCTTCTTTGAAATCGTAGATATAGCGGTTTTGCCAGAGCATCAGAAAAAAGGCGTTGGTGATCTAATCATGCGTACGCTCATGGACTACATTCATGCCAATGCTCCATC
>DASUGV010000231.1:0-2773 GCA_036273835.1 Rhodocyclaceae bacterium | reverse complement strand
GAACTCCGATGGCGACAGTTGCGAATTCGCCTTAGTAGTGGCGGATGCCTGGCAGCACCAAGGCGTCGGCCGTTATCTCATGCAGCGCCTGATCGAGGCAGCACGTGCCCGCGGTCTGCGCACCATGAAGGGTATCTTTCTGGCCAGCAACGATCGCATGCTGCATTTCGTGCAACGGTTTGGGTTCATCGTGCATCCCGATCCGAAGGACCACACGTTGCGACAAGGCATACTAGCTCTTCTGCCAGATTGACGATTGTTCCGGTAGGGTAAAAAACAAGCGTTGGGTTGATCTAATTATTTTGTCGGCGAGCCAATGATTAGTAAGGAAAGTTTCCATGCGTATCCATTCTTTTGGCATCTTGATAAGACTCTTGCCTTCTCTTGTGACGCTTGTAGTTTCGCCGCCGGTATTTGCGTGGGGAGACGAAGGCCACGAGATCGTTGCATTGATTGCAGACCATTATCTCGAACCGCCTGTGCACGCCAAGGTCGTTGCGCTTTTGGCGAAGGACCAGACTAAGCTCACCTCACAGGACATGGCTCATGAAGCGACCTGGGCGGATAAATTTCGTGACTCGGATCGCAGTACGACCCAGATCCACTACAACGAAACTTATCACTGGCATTTCGTAGACCTCGAAATCGATCAGCCGAATATGAATGTGGCATGCAATCGGCATCCAGGCTTACCACCAAGGCAGTTGGCATCGAGCGGCCCCGCGAACGACTGCATTGTCGCCAAGATCGATCAATTCGTAGTGGAGCTGAAGTCGCCGAAGACTACGTCGGACGAACGCCTGGAGGCCTTGCAGTTTGTTTTGCATTTCATCGGCGATCTGCATCAACCCTTACATGCCAGCGATAATTTGGACCAGGGAGGGAATATGAAAAAAGTCGTCGCGCCCAAGCTGACTGCTTCCAATCTGCATGCATATTGGGACAGTCAATTTGTCGAAACGCTTGGCAAGGTTCCGCAAACCGTCGCCGATGGCCTCATTACAAAAATCACCCCTACGCAGGCGGTGCAATGGCGCAAAGGGAATGCGACGGACTGGGCCATGGAATCTTATGGTCTGGCCAAAACGCTGGCTTACGGACAGCTCCCCACTGTTTCGAAGGACGGTGTCTATCATTTGTCGGGCAGTTATGTCTCGAACGCCAGCTCAGTGATCGCCACGCAATTGAGTCGCGCAGGCGTGCGCCTAGCGATGATATTGAACGATGCGTTGAAATAATTTTATGACAAATGGTTATTCTGATAAGATAAACCAGATAGCCATTGCAATGGAAACGCCCGCGAGCAGAATGTTCATCGCCTGCGCTGGCCATGTCATATGGGCGCGCGGTATTTCCGGTTCGCATAGCTCCCTCAGAAACCTTCGATATTGCCAAGTCGAAATGAGGGCGACCGATGCACCGGCAAATAAAAAAAGAACGCCGAAAATAAGCGAAACGTGAGCGTGCCCGGGGGCGAGTTTTGCGCCGCCCGATACGGCACGCATGAACAAACCAAAACGTTCAACGACGAAACCCAAGCCGATGAGTGCAATCGACGTGCGCTGCCATGCCAACAAGGTTCGCTCGGCAGCAAAGAAGACACGCGGGTCGTTGAGATCGGACATGGACGAGATGATATCGACGTTTGCCTATATGAAATGCAAAGCATGCGAAAAGGAATAAAAAACCGGGCCGAAGCCCGGTTTCTTTTTTGTGTGAGTAACGTGTCTTACTTGTAATAACCCGAGAAAGCCGTGCTCATCGGAATGTAGGCATTGCTGCAATCGATGCCCGAACCCGAGATGGTTGGCGCGCCACTCAGCGGCACATTCACGACCGCGCCCGGACCATAGATCGTATTCGTCACATCGCTCTGGGTGATCGCGAGCTTGGTGTCGAACACGACGTTGTCGAAGGTGAAGCGGTTGAGAGGATGCGTCGAACTGCCGACGAATTGCAGCGTGCCCGAACCGGAGTAGTGCACGTTGCGCATCGTGATGTCGTGGAAGTTCGGTAGCTTGCTGCCGCTGTCGGTCGTGTACTGCGTCGTGAAGAACAGCGGGTTCTTGATGTTCTTCATGCACACACCATCGTAGGTCACGTTGTAGACTTCGCCACCGCGCGTGTTGTCGCTCTTGATGCGCAGCCCCGACAGCGCCGTGCCCTGACCGTCGAAGACGAGATTGGTGACGGAGATGTCGTGCGCGCCGGCATCGGTCTCGCTGCCGATCGACATGCCGTGGCCATAATAGAAATGGTTGTTGGCGTACATGTGATTGGTCGATACCGAACTCGTACTGGTGACCGCGCCGGCCTTCACCGCCACATTGTCGTCGCCATCGCTGATGTAGGACTGGGTTATGACAACGTACTGCGAGTTGGCTGGGTCGAAACCGTCAGTGTTTTTCACCGTGTCCGGTGTGAAGCAGGTACTCGGCTTCGTTGCGACTGTCGTCTTGCTAGGCGAAGTGCCCGATGCGCATGCGTAGCCCGCGACGGAGTAGCCCAGGCTCGGCGTGATCAGCTTGATGCCATAGACTTTGAAGCCGACGACTTCGGACGTCGCGACGTGGAAGTGCGGGCCGTTGAGGATCGTCACGTTGTACATCGTGAAGTTCTTACTGCTCGACACTTGCAGGATGCGTGGGCTCTGCTGGTTCTTGCCGTCGATGGACGATGCCATGTCGAGGTCCCACCAGGTCCACTTACCCTTGTTCGACCCGCCTGTCATAACTGCGCCGCCGCGGCCATCAATTGCGCCGCTTCCGACTAT
>DASUGV010000230.1:0-3716 GCA_036273835.1 Rhodocyclaceae bacterium | reverse complement strand
AAGGCGCCAAGGATACTTAATCTTGTCATCCATAGACATTTAGAAATTTTTCGCCAGCGAAGAAAACCCGCAGCGAACAACTCAAAATCGACTCATTGGTTGCACTGAAGCATAACCGTATAAATCATACAGCCAGCATCGCAGATATCGAGATTGACCGCACAGTAGGTTTATTCGTCAGCGCAACCGTTTTTGGGCTTGAACGAGTTTAGCTTGCACGTAGCCCTTGAGCTCACGAAACGGTATGGGTTTGCCGTATATGAGAACGTCATCAGGTAAGCCGCCTTCTTTTTCGATATCTTCAGCCGACAAACCCGTCACCACGACAATGTCCATTTCTTCGAGCTTGGGCTCGCTGCGCAGCTTGCGAATCATCGCAAAGCCATCGAGACCTGGCATGACAAGGTCGGATATCAAGAGGTCGGGCACTTCGCGGCCGATCTCCATCAAGCCTTCGAAACCACCCGCGACGATCTTGACCTCCAGCGGCATGCCCCAAGTCGACAATGTGCGTTGGTAAAGCGCTTGCATGATGGCGTCATCTTCGGCAATCAACACCCGTAAGTGGTCCGAACCGCTATCGCCGCTCGCCTTGCTCTGACGTTTGCGCAGGTAGGATTCCACTGAGGTAATGCGAATACGCCGATGTCCGCCAGCCGTTTTCCAGGCTTCGAGCAGATTGCTCTCGACCATTTGCTGCACTGTGCCCAGCGAAACACCCAGCATTTGTGCCGCTTCGCTCGTGCTGCAGTATTCGCGCTCTGTTTTGTTTTTGCTGCTCTGCACCGCCTCAACCATGCGAGATGCCTCGTATAAGATGTAAGAATCGGAGAAAGAGTCTGAAGAAAAACTCAGAAAGGAATGTCGTCGTCAAAATCACCAAAGCCACTGGCCGTCGGGCTCGGCTCAGTACGGCCACTATTATTGTTACTGCCTCCACTACTATTTTCACCGCCACGCGACGACCGACCAGACTCGCCGCCCTCCTGCGAACGCATCGGCGCATCACCCATGCCTTCACGCGAGCCTAGCATTTGCATGGCATCGGCACGAATTTCAGTGGTGTAGCGATCCTGCCCGTCCTTGTCTTGCCACTTGCGCGTACGGAGACTGCCTTCTACATAAACCTGGCGACCTTTGCGTAGATACTGCCCCGCGATCTCCGCGAGCTTGCCGAAAAACACGACGCGATGCCACTCGGTCTGCTCTTTCTTTTCGCCCGACGCTTTGTCTTTCCAGCTATCCGTCGTTGCCAGTGTGATATTGCAAATGGCATCGCCGCTCGGCGCATAACGCGTCTCAGGATCCTTACCTAGATTGCCTACCAGAATCACTTTATTTACCGAAGCCATTTAAGCTCCTCCCATCAATCCGCGCAGACTTGTACCTCTCACCGCGCTTCAGGTTTGCCTTCGAAATCCGTTTTCGCCCGTGCTTCGCCGTTCTACGTGGCGGAACGCAGCACATCATAGTCTTTCTAGCCAAACGATGACTTATTGCGACAAGTTTATTAGTTTAACAGAGCTCGCGACCGTTCCCACCATTCAAATGGCAAATGATGGCGTGATGTCGCTGATCGTACTCTTGCCCGCACGGAAATTACATTTGGCTTGGCCTGTGGGCTGCTGCCACGCTATAGTTTCGGGTTCTTCATTTTTCGGCCCGCAGCAAGATGGATTGGATCAGGATACGCGGCGCACGCACACATAACCTCAAGAACATCAGCCTCGACATTCCGCGCGACCGCCTCACCGTCATCACCGGACTGTCGGGTTCAGGCAAGAGTTCGTTGGCTTTCGATACGCTTTACGCTGAAGGGCAACGCCGTTACGTCGAATCGCTGTCGGCCTATGCACGACAGTTTCTGCAATTGATGGAAAAGCCGGACGTTGACTTGATTGAAGGTTTGTCGCCGGCAATTTCCATCGAGCAAAAAGCGACCAGCCATAATCCGCGCTCGACTGTCGGCACGGTCACAGAGATACACGACTATCTGCGTCTGCTGTTTGCGCGCGCGGGAACACCGCACTGCCCGAATCATGGATTGGCGCTGGAGTCGCAAACGATCTCCCAAATGGTCGATCATGTGCTGGCATTACCGGACGCCACGCCGTTGATGATTCTCGCGCCCATCGTAACGGATCGCAAAGGTAGCCATGACGATCTGATTACAGAATTGCGCGCGCAGGGTTTCGTTCGACTACGCATCGATGGAGAACTGGTTGAAATCGATTCTGTGCCCACTCTCAATAAGAACAACAAACACGATATCGATTTGGTGGTCGATCGCATCAAGACGCGACCGGATTCGCGGCAGCGATTGGCTGAAAGTTTCGAGACAGCATTAGCGCACGCCGAGGGCCGCGCCATTGCGGTCGAAATGGAGAATGGAAAAGAACATGTGTTCTCGGCTCGTTATGCTTGTCCGGTATGTGGCTTCGCCGTACAGGAACTGGAACCTCGATTATTCTCGTTCAATAATCCGGTTGGAGCCTGTCCGAGTTGCGATGGCCTGGGTAACGTAGATTTCTTTGACCCCGAGCGCGTCGTTTCCCACCCCGAACTCTCGCTTGCCTCGGGCGCGATCCGCGGTTGGGACAGACGTAATCAATTTTATTTTCAGATGCTGCAAAGCCTCGCCGAGGCATATGACTTTGACATTGACGCACCTTTCGAAGCGCTGAGCGAAACGGCCAGGAACATTATTTTGAACGGCTCTGGCACACGCAAACTCGCGTTCAAATACATGTCGGAACGAGGCCGCACAGTCACCAAGGAACATAGCTTCGAGGGCATCGTGCCGAGTCTCGAGCGCCGTTACAAGGAAACGGATTCCATCGTAGTGCGCGAAGAACTCGCCAAATATCGTTCCACGCGTGCCTGCCCCGATTGCGGCGGTAGCCGTCTTCGTTGCGAAGCGCGCTTCGTGCGCATCGGCAGCAAAACCTTGCCCGAGGTGTCCAATTTGCCCGTTGGTGAATGTCGCGATTATTTCGCCGATACAGCACTTAGCGGCCAAAAAGCTACGGTGGCTGACAAGATCATGAAGGAGGTTGCGGCACGATTGCAATTTCTGATCGACGTAGGCTTGGACTATCTTTCGCTCAATCGTTCTGCTGACACACTGTCGGGCGGTGAAGCGCAACGTATTCGTTTGGCATCACAGATCGGCTCCGGACTTACCGGCGTGATGTACGTTCTCGATGAACCTTCAATCGGTTTGCATCAGCGCGACAACGAACGCTTGCTCGGTACTTTACGGCGCTTACGCGATTTGGGTAATACCGTCATCGTCGTCGAGCACGATGAAGATGCCATTCGCACGGCCGACTATCTGGTCGACATGGGACCGGGCGCAGGCGAACACGGCGGCCAGGTTGTTGCGTTTGGTCCGCCGCAGGAGGTTCTGCAACATCCGGATTCGATGACAGGCGCATATATTCTAGGGCGGCGCAATATTGCCATTCCAGAAAAGCGCGTTCCACCCAATCCGGAACAAATGCTTCGGCTCAAAGGCGCGCGCGGTAATAATCTGAAGAAGGTCACGCTCGAACTACCTTTGGGCCTGATGACATGCATCACTGGCGTATCCGGCTCGGGTAAATCGACGCTGGTCAATGACACGCTATATGCGATCGCTGCGAAGACCATTTACGGCGCTTCGGCCGAACCCGCACCCTATGACGAAGTGGAAGGGCTGGATTTTCTTGACAAAG
>DASUGV010000229.1:0-6617 GCA_036273835.1 Rhodocyclaceae bacterium | reverse complement strand
GATCGATCTCCATGCCGTAACAGAGGCGACCGACGCGATGCGCCGCCAACACTGTGCTGCCACTGCCCAGAAAAGTATCCAGCACGATCTCGCCACGCGCGGAACAATCCAGGATGGCATCCCCGATCAAGGCCACCGGCTTCACGGTCGGATGCAGGGCCAACAGATCACCTTCCGTGCCTTGACGCGATAGCGTATTGGCGCCCGGATAATTCCATACGTTGGTGCGGTAGCGTCCGTGCCGACCGAGTTCGATGTTGTTGCGGTGAGGGTGCGTGCCGTGTTTGAACACCAACACCATTTCATGTTGGCTACGATAGAGCGAACCCATGCCGCCCTTGTCCTTGACCCACACGCAAATGTTCTTGAATTCGTCATACACCGCATGACCGGCTGCCAGCGTTTCACTGAGATGGCGCCAGTCCATGCAGACGAAATGAATCGAACCGGCATGACTATGTGCCGCGAGCAAAATGAAGCTCTGCTGCAGAAATTGAGTGAAGGCTTCCGTACTCATCTCACCACTGGCCATGGCGAACTCGCGATGCCGTGTCTTGCCATGACCCGAGACGTGTCCCTGAATCGGCACATTGAAGGGCGGATCGATGAACACCAGATGGGCCTGAGAGGTTTGCATCAACGATTGATAGGACGCCTCTTCTAGCGCGTTGCCACAGAAGATGCGATGCGGTCCCAACTGCCACACATCACCGGGTTGGCATACAGAAGGCAAATCCGTTTCATCGATCAGTGCATCTGCTGTATCTGCTCTATCGTGCTCGGATGAGGACGCCAATCCCTCAATGCGCAAGTCGATCTCACCCATGGTGAAGCCGGTATCTTCGAGACTGAAATCCAATTCGAGCGTACTGAGCTCGGCAAAGATCTCGCCGAGCAGGATGTCGTCCCAGGTGGCGTTTTCGGTGAGGCGGTTATCGGCAATGGCAAAGGCGCGTGCTTGAGCCGATGTGAGATGCGTGAGACAAATCGTCGGTACCTCGGTGTAGCCCAGTTGCTGAGCCGCCAACACACGACCATGCCCACACAAGATCTTGTTCTGACTGTCGATCAGGATCGGGACGTTGAATCCGAAGGCTTGGATACTGCGTGCGATTTGCTTGATTTGCCGGGGACTGTGCACGCGCGGATTGCGTGGATCCGAAATAAGGCAATCGATGGAAAGCTGCTTGGATGCGGATTGCGAGAGAAGACTGGACTGATTTGAGCTCACGATGGATTCCTTTCGAAAACCCATATCGTGAGGAGTTACTTTTCATAAAGCTAATGGAGACAACCTAGTTTTTTTTAGAGGTTTTTTCTTTTAAAAGCTCGCAGACCTTTCTAGCGTAGTGTTCGCTATTTTCCTCAAGTTCTAGCGCTTTGAAGATCTCTTTTGCCAAGACAAAATAAGGGGTATAGGGTGTTGAGTCATCGCTCATGCCGTCTATGGCACGGACAGGGGATTCGCCCGTCAGGCCGGTGTAGTAATGCGCAAGTATCTGACAGATTCCCATTGCTTTTCGGTTTTCTGGTCGGCCGCCTTCGAGCACTATCTTCGTATCTGGCTCCTTATGTTCTTCTTTGAAAAGGTGGTGCGCTTTTTCTGCCCTTTGCGCGACATCCTTTAATTGCTGTGGCAGTGTTAGATGTATCTCGTAGTCAAAATCTGCGAGCGCATCGATGGCGGGTGAGTTCAAACTCTCTATGTGGTCAGCCAGCTTTTTAGCCAGCTTCTGTATTGTTTCAAGCTGAGCCAATGTTTTATTCGTGCTAGCGTCCCTGAATTGAGCAAGCTGGACGAATGGCCCCGTTCCCGCAAAGCTAAAGATGTTGAGGATTGCTGCACGCAGCATGAGATCCATTTTCGGCAGGATCTTTAAGCGCGCAAAGGCCTTTGCGATTGCCTTTATGACTTCTTCTTGCTTTAGATTTTCAGATTCATCTGACATAGGCGTAGAGGTATGGAGTGGGGTCAGGCAATGCTATTCACATAGTATATTGTCTTAGTCCTCGTGGTTGTGCGTTCATCTCTTCAAACAAGATGGCTCTGCGGTAGGGAGAATTGTTTTGGAACTCATTCAATGCAGGTACGAGAAGCACGCCGCACAGATACTGGCGATTCTGAATGAAGCCATTGTTAGCTCCACGGCGCTCTACGATTATCGGGAGCGCTCAGAAGAAAGTATGGTCGGCTGGTTCACAGCAAAACAGAAATCCAACTTTCCGGTAATCGGCCTTGAAGATGCCAATGGAATTCTAGTCGGATTCGCTTCCTATGGACCGTTCCGCGTTTGGCCTGCGTACAAATACTCCGTTGAGCATTCCATTTATATCAAGAAAGAAGCACGAGGAACCGGTCTAGGCACAAGACTTCTCACTGCGCTCATCGAGCAAGCCAAAGAGCAGGGTTATCACCTCATGGTAGGTGGTATCGACCGATCCAACGAAGCCAGCGTAAAGCTTCATGCCAAGCTCGGGTTCGCGCACGCAGGCACGATACATGAGGTCGGTTTCAAGTTCGGTGCTTGGCTTGACCTTTCGTTTTATACGTTAGTTTTGCCTACGCCCATCTCGCCTGTTGACGGCTAATTTTCGTATGACTGTTTTCGAGTAGACGTGTGCCGCCGTCAACATTCAGCGTCGCCGGCGCCCCGGTTATCGGCAACGCAGCGCAATGGCATAATCAATCTCCTGTCGGCGGTGACGAACTGACGGCAAGAATTATCAGCGGGTACAAAATCTGTTCCCACGCGGGCGGTAACAATAAGCTCTCTACCAACGCAGTCAGAGCGGCTGCGCGCTGATGCCTAACCATTTCGATTGAGTAACTTAAATGAACCGTCTTGCCTTCACGTTGCTTTTCTTATTTTCATTGTCATCACCTGCCGAAGCCCAATCCGTAGGGGAGGGCGGCGGTGGGATCGTCAAAGCGCTGAACGGAGATGGCTTGTTGGTACAAGTTCCCAAGGGATGGATACTCGATAACCGGGCGATGGCAAAGCAGGGGATCGACATGCTCTTCTACCCTGCCGAATTAGGATTCCATGGTTTGGGACCCGACACGCCCGTATTTGCCTATGTCATGCCCACAGTCAAAGGCGCTTCTTACGTCACCGTACAGAGCTTGATCGACATGCGGGATAAGCAAATTCACGATGGTGACAAATTAGCCAAGACCGTTATCGAGCAAGCAGCCAAACTCAATGATCAGAAAACCTCTACTGTCACCATCGTTAAGTACGACATTCCTTCTCTTCCGCGATTCGAAAGGGTGGCGTACTTGGAAGACGATCGAACCATTTATGAACTTGTACTCAGTACTTCAAGCGAACAGGAATTGAATGCGCGTAGTGCCTTCATGACGGATGTGATTGAAAATCATAAGCGCTTGATCTCTGACACTGCCATGAGCGCACCGGATCAAGCGCCAAACAAGCCCACACATGTATCAATCACTTTCGAAGGCGAAACGGTGGCGGACAAGGGATTGTTCAGCACAGTGAGCAAGTACATTTTTGATCACAGAAAAGACACGACATGTCAGTCCTTCGAGCGTGTCGCTGCGAAGAGCATGCCCTTGGCCACGACGGGTGGATTTCCCAAGCGGGGACGTCCTGACTACGTAAAGGATGATGTTTACGAGAACTGGGAAGTAACGATGTGCGGGGCTGTACAGGAAAATCTTGTCAGGTTTTCTTATCCGCCTGACGGCAGCGTTATCTACTGGATTAACCAATACAAGTGATCAAAATCCGTCTCACACTGCAGCTAAGTGAGATTGCCACAAACACCCGTGGTTTCCCGGCGAACTACTCAAGCGCCTATTCCAAGAGCATCCATTCCAGGCCTTGACGCCACTTAGCGCTTCTCGACGCCACTGAAGAAGTCCGGATCGACCAGACTCTTGAGCGGCACATCCAAGGCATCGGCCAACAGCCCCATATTGTCGATCGACACATTGCGCTCTTCGCGCTCGATGCCGCTGACATAGCTGCGACTCATTCCGGCGCGCAAGGCCAGGTCTTCTTGCGACATATCCACCGCACGCCGATAGCGGCGCAAGTTGCGGGCAAAGATCTGTCTGGCAGTGAGGCGTAGTGGCTTTTTCATGCGAGAAAAGCTTCTCGCACCTGGCTACTACGAACAACACTCCATTGAATACGTATGGCACACTATAAGTATCATTTGTAATATTTTAAGATTCTTTTTGTGGTGCCGAGGACGAAATGTATTGTGAAGCGTGTGGTCATCCCCTAGACGATGAGGCGAAAGCTTGTCAAAGCTGTGGTGCTAAGCCCAAGCGGCGTAGCAATGTCAGTAATCTCTGCGTCGGCACGTTTTGCGTCTTGACATGCTTCGCACTGATAGCGGGAATGGCGAGCCGACAGTCTTCACAGCCAGAAGCTCCCGAAGAGTTACCCGTTAACTTCGATCTGCCGCTTGAAACGTCAGCAGGCACACTGGTATGTCCAATGGAAGTCCTCTTCGACAACCGTGAAGGCCATGGATTGCAGGCTGCGATGGAGGATGCTGAAAAGGCAGGTTGCGAAGCATGGCATAAAGGCGTGCCCATTGAATTGTCTGATGAAGAAAGGCAACGAGCTAAAAAATGGCAAGCTCAACACGATTGTGGGATGTTGGATTTCGGTGAAGGTCTTATCTTGTCGTGCGATTTGCGCAATACACATGACACGAAGGTTGCCCCGAGCGCAGAGAGTGATTCTGCCAGTTCACTCGGCGCAGCCAATACGTCCAATACAGTCAGTACACCGAGCTCGGCGAGTGAGGCGGCGCCAAGTGACGTTGGCATTCCAGACGATCCCAAAGGATATGTCGGTAAATCACCGCTGGAGATTTTGAATGACCCCTTGATCAATCCGCAAATTAGAGCGCTCGTTGGAGATCAATACGACCTCTTTGTCAGCAATATGTCAGGGCCTTTTCATCCCGCTGAATTGAAGGGCAATTATTACGTTGCATACACCTGCGGGGGGCACGCCTGTGGGGATGAAGAATCTGTCTTCGCAATCGACAAAAATACTGGGCAAGTATTTGCCTCCATGCGGATTGACGGGAAGATCACGAATTTTGGTGTGTCAGACGTGAAAGATCTACCGCCACCCCTTTATGAGTGGTATGTCAATGTGGGTGGGCAAATCGCCATGCCTCAGTCAACGACGAATTGACGGATAGAAGCAATCGGGTAGGGAATATGGACTGCACGTGCTCTTCAAAACATTCCAGAACAATACTTAGAAAACACTGAGCGCCAAAGCAATACCGTGCGTCTGTTAACCCAGACCAATGGCCGTATGTCGAATGAATGTCACAAGATTTTGTTATGATGACGCCGGCCATTACACCAATAGAAAATAACAGTGTAGGGCTGCAACAAGAAATACCGGGGAGTTATTAGGTGCGTAGCAAAATAATTGCTGGACGTCAGTATCTGTTTGCAATGCGAAGTAGCTCGCCTTGCAAGACGCTTTCCTTTTCTTCCCTTCACACGCTCTGCATGTTGCTTGTGTTCTGCAGCTGTGCTTTAACACGCAGTATGACGGGCATCTTTGATCAACTCGGACGATTGCAGAATGTGGTGGTGCAGTGAAGTTACATAATGTGATGCTAAAAAACGCTTTCAGCGTTCTGGTTCCTCCGCGCGGCACGACGAATATATTGAGCTATCCTGTTCTAATCACCCTCTTGATCACATCATTTTTCGGTTACACGCAGTGCTTTGGTGCGACGACTTATGGCGCTACGATTGTGTTCAATGCCGCTGGGATAACAGGAGGTACTGCGGTAGCAGCATGTCAAAACTGGCTGGCATACCAATCAGCCCATGGAAAAGATTTTGGTAGGTTTGTCGGCACTACGCTAATCAGTCCTCCATTCAGTGGCTATTGCGATACGGACATATGGCCGAACGGCGCAATTGCATTTGGTGCAACTGCATCATGTCCGGAAGGCGGTGGTTTTGATGGTCTATCAAATTGCGTGAATGCACCTAATTGTTCTCCTTCTAGTTCTTTACGCGATTTTCCGACAGGGCAATGTTTTGCACCGACTTGCCCCACCGGTTCTTTGTTCTGCACACAATCTGGTCCAAGTTGCCCGGACCCGTCCACACTCAAGCCAATCACCATTGGCACGGGCAACAAGTATTTGCCTGAGACGGATCTCGTAATAAGTGCAATCACCCTGCAACGCAGTTTCAATACTGCAAATACGGGCGCTCCATTTGATGCTTTGATCACAAGCGGCAAGAGCGCACCCAATCCTGCGGGTTCTGGCTGGACGTTTGACTATCAGCAAAGAATTCGTCTTCCTTTTGCGACAGCAACCGTCGCCTGGACCATTCGTCCCTCTGGCCGCATCTACACCTTTAGTCTAAGTGGCAGCACATGGACGTCTGATGCTGATGTCCAAGACCGCCTGACCGAACTCAGAGATGGAAGTGGCGTAAGAACGGGCTGGCACTACTACGCAGCCGAGTCAGAGCAACTCGAGACCTATGATGCCAACGGCATCCTGCAAAGCATCGCCAACAAGGACGGCACCACCCAGCCCCTGATCTACAGCGACGGCACCGATGGCGTAGCGAGTGGCAAGGGGGG
>DASUGV010000228.1:0-4263 GCA_036273835.1 Rhodocyclaceae bacterium | reverse complement strand
CGTTTTGCCTTTTCTCAGCCAGTCCGATTATGACCGCCTGCTGTGGATCAGCGATCTTAACTTCGTGCGTGGCGAAGATTCTTTCGTGCGCGCACAGTGGGCACGGCGCCCATTCATATGGCATATCTATCCGCAAGAGGAAAACGCGCATTGGCCGAAATTGGAAGCCTTCCTGCAACGCTATGTGGCCGACCCGCAACTTACGCCTGCCGCGGATTTCTGGCGATGCTGGAACGGTCGAGGTGACATAGCGGCCGCATGGACTGAGCTCTCGTCGATTCTGCCGGCATTCAGGAACCACGCGGGAATTTGGGCCGGCCAATTGGCAAAATGCACAGATCTGGCGAGCAATTTGGTGCAATTCAGCAACGAACTGCTATAAAATGGCGGCCTTCTTTCAACCGCTTAGTTGCGGCGCCGATGGTCACGAGGCCGTACAGACGCCAGCAATCCGCAAGGTATTGTTTATGAAAATCGCTCAAGAACTCCGCACTGGCAATGTTGTGATGGTCGGTGCCGACGCTTTGGTCGTGCAAAAAGCCGAATACAACAAGGGTGGCCGTAGCGCGGCTGTCGTCAAAATGAAATTCAAGAACCTGCTCACCGACGCGCCGTCGGAAGCAGTTTATAAGGCCGATGACAAATTCGAAGTCGTCTCGCTGGAACGCAAGGAAGTTACGTACTCTTATTTCGCAGATCCCATGTATGTGTTCATGGATGCGGAATACAACCAGTATGAAATCGAAGCCGACAACATGACCGATGCCCTCAAGTACTTGGAAGACGGTCTGGCTTGCGAAGTCGTGTTTTATAATGACAAAGCAATATCGGTTGTGATGCCCAATTCGGTGATTCGTGAAGTGGTCTATACGGAGCCCGCCGTCAAAGGCGATACTTCCGGCAAAGTCATGAAACCAGCCAAGCTGGCAACGGGCTTCGAGCTTCCCGTACCGGCATTTGTCGAAATTGGCGATAAGATCGAAATCGACACGCGTACGGACGAATATCGCAATCGCGTGAAGTAAGTCATTGCAGCCTCGAACATCATTCGAGACACAGTAATATACAAATGAGGGACCGTGAGGTCCCTTTTTGTTGTTCACATATCTGCAAACCGCGTCAGACCTCGTGTGGTTACGCACATGCTACTCGCACACAAAATCCCGCAAATACACGGGTAAAAAGCCCGTGTGGTCCAATTTAACAGCGCAAGGGTAAGGTTGCCCCCATTTAAGCCGTAAGTAGTAGATGCGCAATTTTGCGTTGACTAACGAGAGCGATAAAAGCTCATGCAATCGACAACCCGTCGAAGCACCTACCTTCTATTGGCGCTGCCAGCAGTGTTGAGCGGCATCGTGCTGTTTGCGCTGGATTTACCTGCCTGGATATCAACCCTCTGCACTTCGCTGGCGGCATTTCTCGCACCGGTTGTCATGCTGATTCTCCGCAACCGGGACTTGGGGGAAATGGAGCAACGGCATCAGGAGTACATGCAAGGTCTCATCGATGTCATTCCACAGCCGGTGTATGTCAAAGATGCGGATAGCCGTTACCTATTGGTCAATCGCGCCTTTGCGGATGATTGGGGTCGCGCGCCGGACGAAATGATCGGACTGACGCCATTCGATATTGCGTCCTCAAGGGCCGATGCCACCCGTTCCCGCACCGAAGATCTCGCGGTGCTGGGAGGCCAGCGCATCCGCAAAGAGGAGCACGATACGCATCCATTGAACAGCGGAGAGCGGCATCGGCTCATCATGAAAGGGCCGGGTCTGGATAGCCGCGGACAACCCATCATCGTGGGTACGAATTTCGACATAACGCGTTGGTGGATCATGGAACGCGAAATGGCGGAGACGCTGGAGCGCGAACGTACTCAGCACCAGGACACCCTAGCGTTCGTTCAACGCATCGTGGACATGATTCCGTTCCCGGTGTACGTGAAGGACGCAACGAGCTGCTATCTACTGGTCAACCGCGCCATGGCGCAGGATCGAGGCGTGCCGCCCGAGGTGTTGATCGGCGATATGGGATTGTCGCCCGAGGCCACGGCCGAAGCACTGAGAGAGCACTTTGAAGAAGATGGCGCGGTATTGGCCGGCGAAGTGCTGCTCAAAGAAGTTCACGGCCAGCGCGAAGATGGCGAAGGAGATTTCTTCCGCCTGGTGAGCAAGGGTGCGTGCCTGGATGCGCAGGGACAGCAGGTGATCGTGGGCACGCACATCGACCTGACGGATTTGCGCAGCGCGGAGGATCGCCTGAGGCTGGCGCTCGAGCGGGAGGTTGCCCTGCGCGAACGCACGCAGTCATTCATTCAACGCCTCATCGACGTGTTCCCCGACCCGGTGTACGTTAAAAATAGCGAGAGCTGCTATCTGATGGTCAATGAAGCATTCGCGCGCGAGCGAAAGCGCTCGAAACACGAACTGGTGACGCTGTCATCCAACGATTTGGCGCCGACCATTGCGATCAGCGACATTGCCAGGCAGGAAGATTTGGCTGTGCTTGCGGGCGAAGACATAGAGAAGGAGCAGCACACTGTCATGCCCGGCACCGGCGAAGAATGTTTCCGCATCGTATCCAAGCGGCGTTGCGTGGACGCCGACGGCAATGATGTCGTCGTCGGCGCCCATTTCTACATCACACGCTGGAAGATCGCGGAAAGAGATTTGCAGGCTGCCTTGCAGCGCGAAGTCGAGCAGCGGGTGCGTACCGAACGCTTCGTACAGGACTTGATCGATGTGATGCCCGATCCGGTCTATATCAAGGATGCGGAGAGCCGTTACCTGATGGTCAACGATGCTTTCGCTCGCTACTGCCGCCGCGCCAAATACGATCTGGTCGGCGCGTCCACGATGGAAGTTTCCATTGGAACATCCGAAGCGGCAGTCGCCATGCTGGAAGACCGCGAGGTCATCGCAGGCAATGCTCTGTTGAAAGAAGACCAGTCCCCTCATCCGATCACCGGCGAAGAATGTTTCCGCATCGTCTGCAAGCGCCGCTGCATTCACGTTGATGGTAAAACGGTCGTGGTGGGCATCAACCATCACATCACCGAGTGGCGCGTGGCCGAACGCGAGCTCAAGCGGCTTGCGGAAGAAGATGTACTGACGGGCATCGCCAACAGACGCCACTTCACACGCGAAGCCGAACGCGCCATCAGCCAGGCGCAGCGTTATGGCGAAGTGTTGTCATTACTCATATTGGATATCGATCATTTCAAAATGATCAACGACCAATACGGCCACAATGTCGGCGATGAAGTGCTGATCGAATTGGTCCGCCGCGTGCTCATGGGCTTGCGCGACTCCGATCTTCCGGGCCGCTGGGGCGGCGAAGAATTCATCGTGCTGTTGCCGCACACCACACGCGAGGCCGCGATACAAGTTGCCGAACGGCTGCTGTCGTTAGTATCTTCAACGCCTTTCGATACGGCGGCCGGGCCGGTCACCGTGAGTTTCAGCGGCGGATGCGCGCAGATCAGAGCGGGCGAGACGCTGGAGCAACTCGTCGGACGCGCCGACACTGCGCTCTACGAAGCGAAGAACAAAGGGCGTAACCGCGTCATCCGTGACGAATATGCCGATGTAATATAGCCGCATATCGCAGGACAGGGCTGCCGCCTACGACGGACATATGCCGGTCGCGACGACCTGAATCAGCGCGCCGTTGCGTGCGTCCTCGACGACCGCCGCAAATCCTGTCTGCATCGCCGCATGCGCATCGATTTTTGCATCGTGGCGAAAATCGTGGCTGACAATGAAAGTGCCCGCAGATTGCGCCGCCAGCGGTCCTTCCCACTCGCGCACTACGAAATCGTGATTCAACCGCACACCTTTGTTTTCACCTGCCGTCACGTTACTGAATAAGCCTTGCTCGTAACGCGCGAGAAACACATTCAATTTGCGCGCTTTGGATGTACTACCGTTGAGTGTCACGAGCCAACCCTCTTTAGTGGTCTGCGCGGCAAGATCAAGATTTGCGTCTGCCTGTTGACGGCGCTGTCCATCGAGCACGCGTTGCAATTCTTCATCCCAGTTCCCACCCGATAGCGGACGCCCGTTGAGAAAAATTTGCGGCGTCACGATCAAACGACTGCCCGCACGCATGACCTGTGCACGCTGGCGCTCGCCGAAACGCGGATCGGCAAAGCGATCTTTCCAACCGATGTAGTCCCAGTAATCGACATGAAACGCCAGCGGCACCAATTGCTCACCAAGCGCTGCGCTCGACTTGAATGCCGACAGCCAACGGTCTGCGGGC
>DASUGV010000227.1:0-3848 GCA_036273835.1 Rhodocyclaceae bacterium | reverse complement strand
CCAGGATCAGCCTCACGACGAACTCATCGGAACCTTGGCGCACGAAATGATTCACCAGTGGCAATACGATATCCTGAAGCGGCGTCCCGATCATGGACCGGAGTTTCATCGCATGATGGCCGTCATGAACCGCGATGGCCTTGGTATTACGATTCGTCATTCATTGGAAAAGGCGGTCCACGCGCTGACAAAATACACGTGGCGCTGTACAGACTGCGGCCGTGATTATCACCGGCAGCGGAAAACGATTCGCCCGGGGCGTCACCGGTGCGGTGAATGTCTTGGCGCGCTCTGTGAACTTCCGCATGCCTCCATGGGAACTCCCACCACCACGCTGACGAGTCATGTGCCAACGATGCCCCTTGCTTCGCCCACCGTCATCGGCCCATCAAAGCTGTTCATGCAGATGTCGTTGCCATTCGCACTAGCGCGGTGATTCGAATGCCCAACTGGCCGCGTCGAATTCTATTCGGCGATATCGATGCCATGTATGCCTCCTCGGCGATCGCCGCAAATCCTACATTGACCGGTCAACTTGTCGCAGTCGGCTCCCCACCGCCCCGCGGCATCGTTACTGCCGCGACGTATGCTGTTCGAGAATATGGCGTCAAAGCCGCCATGCCGACGGCGCATGCGTTGCGACTCTGCCCTGGACTCATCCTCGTTCCACCCGATCGAGCGCTGTATCAACGCATGCATGCGCGCCTGTGCGAGGTCACCGATGGTCTCTTTCCAGAAACGGAGTGGACCAGTATCGATGAATTCTATGCCGATACGACCAAACTGCAGATGCGCTCTCCCGATCCGCGCGTGCTTGGCCGCACCGTCAAGGACGCGTTTCTCGCCGCCACGGGCCTCCGCTGCACGATCGCGTTTGCCACCGGCAAGACGGTCGCCAAAGTTGCGGCCGATTGTCACAAGCCGGACGGCCTGGCGATCATTGAGCCGGGAACCGAAGCCGCATTTCTGGCTGGCCGCCCTGCGAGATCGCTGCCCGGCATCGGGCCGAAGACCGCCATGGCGCTGGAGTCCCGCGGCATCCGAACCATCGCCGATCTCCTCGATCCGGTGTTTGAGGCGATGCTCCGTCGAATGTGGGGTCCTCGATTGACTGCGCTTCAGGAATTGGCCAAGGGCATCGATCGCGATCCGGTCGTGGCCGGGCGCGAAGCCAAGAGTCTGAGCCATGAGACGACCTTCGAGCGAGACACGACCGATCCCGTCTTTCTTGAACACACGCTCCGTGGATTTTTGAGCGAGTTGACACATGACTTGCGGTTGCAAGGCTTGGCCGCAGGCGCATTCTCCGTGAAGCTCAAAGACGCGGCGTTCACAATCACGGTGCGTCAGCGACGTTTCACCGAACCGCTCAACTACGATCCGCCGATGTGGAAAGCCATTCAACCGGCGCTTCATGGTGTAATTGTTCCCCGCACGCGCTACCGGCTCGTGGGTTTATCTCTCACCGATCTCGTCCCGGCCACCGAGAGTCTCTACGATCAACGCACCACCAAAGCAATCGCGGCCATGGACGCGGTCATTGAAAAACATGGATCGAATATCATCCGCTTGGGTGGGATTCCCGAAAGTCGGTGAGGAATCCGTTCCATCATCTGGCGCAATCTTGTGAGGCGTTTCCCGTCTGTGTTAAGGTTTTTGGCCTCAGCGATCGTGCCTGAATAGGTTCCATTGAGATATGCATGACTAAACAGAGCGAATTGCAACCGTACGATCATCGCCGCATCGAAGAGCGCTGGCAGGAGTATTGGGAGCGCGAAAAAACCTTCGCCGCACAGGAAACTCCTGCCGCGCCGAAGTATTACTGCCTCGAAATGTTCCCGTATCCCTCCGGCCGCATTCACATGGGCCATGTTCGTAACTATGCCATTGGCGACGTCATTGCTCGCTACAAGCGTATGCGCGGCTTCAACGTATTGCATCCCATGGGCTGGGATTCCTTCGGGTTGCCGGCTGAAAACGCCGCGATCGCCAAGGGCGTTCATCCGTATCGATGGACCACCGACAATATCGCCTATATGCGGAGTCAACTTCGGCAAATGGGCCTTTCGTACGACTGGACCCGCGAGGTCACGACATGTGAGCCGGATTATTACCGCTGGAATCAGTGGTTCTTTTTGAAGATGTACGAACGGGGGCTGGCGTACCGCAGACAGTCGGCGGTGAATTGGTGCCCAAGCTGCGAAACGGT
The DNA here is from genome assembly GCA_036273835.1 of Rhodocyclaceae bacterium. GTDB lineage: Bacteria > Pseudomonadota > Gammaproteobacteria > Burkholderiales > Rhodocyclaceae > DASUGV01. The sequence continues at coordinate 1,639 of DASUGV010000227.1, read as the reverse complement.
GTTAGCCAACGAGCAGGTCGAGGAAGGCCGCTGTTGGCGTTGCGACTCAGTGGTCGTACAGAAAGAGTTGGAACAGTGGTTCTTCCGCATTACAGCCTATGCCGAGGAACTTTTACAAGGCTGCGACCGGCTGACGAACTGGCCGGCGCGCGTGCTGACCATGCAGCGAAATTGGGTCGGCAAGAGCGAAGGCGTAGAAGTCGATTTCCCGCTGGCCGAGCCGCTGCCCGGCCTCACTGCGATCCGCATTTTCACGACGCGCCCGGACACGATTTTCGGCGCGACGTTCATGAGCCTTGCACCAGAGTCTCCGCTCGTCGAGCGTATGATCGCGGGGCGCCCTGAAGCAACGGCCGTCCGAGAGTTTGTCGCGCGCGTGTCCCAACAAGATCGCTTGGTGCGCCTCGCCGCCGACCGAGAAAAGGAAGGCGTCTTTACCGGCGCCTATGCGTTGAATCCGTTTACGAAGGCGCGGATTCCCATCTGGGTGGCCAACTTTGTTCTATATGAATACGGCACGGGCGCCATTATGGCGGTGCCGGCTCACGATCAACGGGACTTCGAATTTGCCACCAAATATCGCATCCCCATTAAGCTCGTGATTCAGAATCCGGAGAAGACGCTTCAGGAGACGCAGCTCGACCATGCATACGAAGAGCAGGATGGCGCGGCATGCTTGGTCAATTCGGACCGCTTCTCCGGCTTGTCGGCCCCGCAGGCGACGAAGCGCATCACTGACACAATCGAAGAGCAAGGAATCGGGCGGCGCTCCATCAAGTACCGCTTGCGCGACTGGGGCGTGTCCCGCCAGCGTTACTGGGGCACGCCGATTCCTATGATCTATTGCGACGCGTGCGGAATCGTGCCGGTGCCGGAATCGGATTTACCCGTGCTGCTTCCCATCGACGTACCCTTCACAGGCAAAGGCTCCTCACCCCTCGCACAAGCTTCGTCTTTCGTGCAGGTTCGCTGTCCTGCGTGCAGGAAGCCGGCTCGACGCGAGACCGATACGATGGACACATTTGTCGATTCGTCGTGGTATTTCCTTCGCTACTGCTCTCCTCATGCCGATCGAGTGCCCATCGATCAGCAGGCCGCTGGGTACTGGATGCCCGTGGATCAGTATGTCGGCGGAATCGAGCATGCGGTGCTTCATTTATTGTATGCCCGATTCTTCACGAAGGTCATTCGCGATCTAGGATTGACGAAAGCCGATGAGCCGTTCCAGAGCCTCTTGACCCAGGGCATGGTCTGCAAAGAAACCTATCGGTGCCCTGTCCACGAATGGTTATTTCCATCCGAGGTGATGGGCTCAGAACAAGATGGGTTTCATTGCGCGACGTGCGGGCGTCCGGTCGAAAAGGGCCGCGTCGAGAAGATGTCCAAGTCGAAGAAGAATGTCGTCGATCCGGAACATCTCATTACCACTTACGGTGCCGATACGGCTCGGCTCTTTTCGTTGTTTGCAGCCCCTCCCGAGAAAGATTTGGAATGGAGCGATTCCGGCGTGGAGGGCTCGTATCGCTTCCTCAATCGTGTGTGGCGGCTGATGGTGGAGTTGCAGCCCAACCTCGGTCCCCACGCGGGCTTGCCGAATGATCAGCGTACGATGGCGCCGCGCGTCCAAAACCTTCGGCGG
>DASUGV010000226.1:0-3002 GCA_036273835.1 Rhodocyclaceae bacterium | reverse complement strand
AAGCTCCGACACGGGGCGAATGGCGCGGCCGAATGGTAATCTGCTGGCGCCTCTGAAAAATAATCCCTTGTCCACTTCGCCGTGCATGGCCGCAGCCAATTTCAGATCGATGCAAAATTGCCCGATGCTATTGATGCCATCGCGCAAACCGCATTGCGTCAGACAATTCATGCGCTGTGTACAACGACGGGGATCGGCCAGTGCACGTGCCTGGAGCTTTGCCTCGCGCTGCAGATATTGCGTCAGCCATGGTGTAGCAACGGCACGCGCAGGCAAGCCGGCGACGCTGATGAACTCGACGAGTCGATCAGGATCGGCTTCCACCAGAATGCGCTTGAATTCAGGATGCGCGTCGCCTTCGACAGTGACCGCAAAAGCAGTCCCCAACTGCACCGCGTCGGCGCCATGTGTGAGCCAGTGACGCACTTTCTCGTGGCTATCGACGCCACCGGCAACAATGAGCGGTGGTGCGTCGGCACCCAGACCCAGTTCCGCAAACAACGCATGACAATCGGCCAGCACGCGTTCGAAATCAAAACGTTCATCGCGCAGGTCGTCGACGGTACGCGCGCCGAGATGCCCCCCTGCGTAGGCCGGATGTTCAATGACAAAGGCATCGACACGCCGCCCCTTGCGCAGCCACTTCTTCAAAACGATACCGACGCCACGCGCGTCCGACAGAATGGGTATCAGCGCAATGTCCGGAAAGTCTTGCGTCAATTCCGGCAAGTCCAGCGGCAAACCGGCGCCCATGACAATAGCATCTGCGCCGCTCTTGCAAGCTTGCAGTACCAAGTCAGGATGCTGCCGGACAGCCTTCATGACGTTCACAGCGATCAACCCCCCGTCTCGTGCGCAATGGCGAGCAGCGCGGATTTCGCGATCCAGTGCGTCCAGATTGGCGCGATCGATGATTTCGGGATCGCGGCAACGGTGGGTCTTGGCCATTAGATCCGGATGGTGTTGCCGCAGATCGATGCTGGCAATAGTGCCAACCGCGTTCTGACGTGCTACAGCGCCCGCGAGCCGGTGTGCCGATATGCCCACGCCCATGCCGCCTTGCACGATGGGCAGCAACTGACGGCCAGCCAAGTTGAGAGGTTTAAACAACATTCCGTATCAATTTTTAAGAGGTAATGATTCAGGGTACTGCGGACAACGTGACGCACATTGCGCCAAGTCAATTGGATGGAGATCGCGGCAAGTAATTCGTCTAACGGCAGGCTTTAACACCGCCAGCATTCTCATGGGCAATGCCATTCAGCTATGGCAGGACTGGCCGTGGCAATGCCCAAAGCAATGTTCATAAGACACGCGAAAAACGAGAGCGCTCTTGCGTGGCTTGCAGATAGCGGTCGAACACCATGGCAATTGCGCGCACCACGTACCAGCCACGTTCCGTGATCTGCAACCAATCCGTGCCGCATTCGATCAGGCCCATCTGCTCGTATTCGCGCAAAGCCTCGAGCTCCGTTGCAAATGTGCGGCGGAAATCTACCAGGTAGGCAATCTCGATGGCTTCAATCGATACGCTACCCTGGCACATGAGTGCCATGATGATGGCACGCCGCATGACATCGTCCGATGACAATTCAATACCTTTGCAAACCGGTAGCCGACCCTGCTCGAGGTTATCGCGATATTCGCTCAGGTCCTTTGCATTCTGACTATAGATCGGTCCAATCTTGCTGATCGCTGACACGCCAAGGCCGATCAGATCGCCGTCCGGCTGGTGGGTATATCCCTGGAAATTACGATGCAAACGGCCTTGCCGGCGCGCGAGGGCCAAGCTATCGCTCGGTAACGCAAAATGATCCATGCCGATATAGACATAGCCCTCGCGCAATAAAGTAACGATAGCTTGCTGGAGCATCGCGAGCTTGTCCTCCACCGAGGGCAGCTCCACCTCCGCAATGCGCCGCTGCGGTTTGAAGCGGCTGGGCATATGGGCATATGCGTATAGCGCGATGCGATCAGGCCGCAGTCTGCACAAGGTATTTAGCGTTGTTTCGAATGAGCACCGGGTTTGTCGCGGCAGACCATAAATCAGGTCTACGTTGATTGACCTGAAATCGAGTTGCCGCGCAGTGGCGACAAGATCAAACACCTGTTGAGTAGACTGCACGCGGTGCACAGCTTCCTGCACGTTTGCATCGAAATCCTGCACACCAAAACTTGCGCGATTGAAACCCAATGCGGAAAGATGTTCGAGACGTTCGTCATTGACCGTACGTGGATCGATTTCTATGGACCGTTCGGTGTCTGGCTGAAACGTAAAGACTTTGCCGATCAGACCCATCAATTCCGATAATTCGTTATCGGACAAGAAGGTGGGCGTGCCGCCACCCAGATGAAGGTTGGAAGCCGCAATCGATTGCCCGAAAATTTCCCAGTAGATGGCTAATTCTTGCGCAAGCTGTTGCAGGTAGAGTGCGCCATTAGCCGGGTTACGGGTGATGATCTTGTTGCATGCGCAGTAATGGCACAGCGATGCGCAAAAAGGAACGTGAACGTAGAGCGACAAAGGCGGCGCCATCGGGCCAATATGCCGTGTGCGTAGCCAGCTTTCCAACATGCAGCTGTCAAAGGCTTCGACAAATCGGTCTGCAGTCGGGTACGAAGTGTAACGCGGTCCGTTCAGTTCGAAGCGACGCAGTATCTCAAGAGGTAGCGGCACCACGGCCTGTTGCACCCGTGCTGCCGCGGAGGCATCTTGCTTCATGACAGTCTCCGGTTTTATTACGGTAACTGTGCACCTTTGCCGTCCCATTCCTATTGATTTGCATCAACGGCGCCGCGTAATGACAGAAAGATAAAAATGGACACCAATTCGCCGTAACGCAATGGTCCACCCATCCGGCTGAACTGTGCCTGCACATCGGCGTCGTCAGCGCGCAGGGAGCGGACCCGGTATTGCTTTCAGATTCTTGACGGTGGAACCGGTTGCCCGCCATCCATTTTGTCTGGCATCTTTTGATTATGAGGATCAATGCAACAGCTGC
>DASUGV010000225.1:0-6966 GCA_036273835.1 Rhodocyclaceae bacterium | reverse complement strand
AGCCCATTCTCCGTAGCGGGGAAGTCGATGGCGACACGAGCGGGATTAGACACGCTGAAGCTGCCCAATTGACCTTCAAAAGGTCGTTTAAAAGTTACCTTGACGATGACGCTGCCACTTACTTGGCTGGCTTGCATCGATTCAATGGAGTTTTTTGCTCCGGCATCGGCTGGGCTTGCAACGGGTGCGGAGGATTGAGCCAACGCCAAGGACGCGGCACTCAGTCCCAAGCCCAACGCTATACACAGTAAGAATTTGTACATTCGAGTTCCAATTCTCATTTTTTGTCCTCCTGCTCTTGCAGCTGCATGCTGCTAACGCGCTCGACCCAATCCCCGTTCGCGTCTTCGATTAGCTCTTTAAGCGTCAAGTCACTGTCGGTAATTTTGGTAATCACGCCGAAGTTTTGTCCCAAGTAATTTCCAACTCTTCCTTGATAGATCGTTTTGTCCGCTTGAATCAGTGCAACAGGCTTACCGTCCATAAGCATCATGCCTACCATCTTCAAGGATTCCAGCGGAAAGGCTTCCAGCGGCTCGCGACGACGATTGGTGTCCGGCCGGTTCGCACCTCCACCCGCATGCTTGTCAGGTTCGAGCTTTACCGGATCGAAAGGACTCGGTAAATCGCCATTGTCATAGTCCACGACCGGAAAAGTTTTCAGCTGCGGAAGTGGAGGAACTCTGCCACGCAGGCCCACGCTTTCCTTCGCCATCCAATCCTTCAGGTCCTGGTGCTCGTCGCCACCGCAAGCAGTGAGACAAAGACAGGCGGCAATGATGAACCAATATGGTTTCACATGAACCTCACTCGAACTGTCTTCACTTTTTATCCTTGGCTGCAGCCTTTTCCCGACGCTGTTTGGCAACTTCTTCTTCGTCGAGATAGCGGTAAGTCACCGCATTGGCATCCATAGTCAAACCGCCATCTTTGCCCGGCTGGATGGACAAATCACTCAAGGTCACAATGCGCGGCAACTTGGCTACATCACTGGCAAAGTTGCCGAGATCGTCATAGTTACCGGTCACGCGCAGCGCGATCGGCAATTCCGCGTAAAACTCCTTGATGGATTCCGTACCAGGTTTCCACAAGTCAAATTGCAAACCACGACCACGACCAGCTTGATTGATGTCGACCAGCAGCGCTTCCATTTCCGATTTATTGGGCAATTGCTTAAGTAGCGCACCAAACTGACGGTCAATTTCGGCAAGTTGCTTCTTGTAATCCTCAAGACTGACAGCTTGAGTTTTCTTGCTGAGCCATTCTTCTTTGAGTTGCGCCTCTTCTTGTTGGCGTTGATCAAGCAGATCCATTTGCCCTTTCCAATCGAACCACCACGCAGCAACGATGGCCACGACAAAGAGCGCCACTAAAGCAGCGGCCCGGGGCGCTATCGGCCATACGCCGGGATCGCGAGGATCGATATTACGAAAGTCATCGACGATTTGATCGAATCGGATATTGGGCAAACCTTTGGCGGAGGGGGCCTTCATGATTTCTTCTCCGTCGTTTTGGCGTTCTTGCCAGGTTGCTTATCGTCTGTAGATTCCGCCGGTGCGCGCTCGATACTGATATTGAGATTAAACTCACCCACACGACGATGATTGACATCCGTCGCCTTGATTTCGATGAGCTCCGGATTTTCCAAGACGGGGGACGCATCAAGATTGCGCATCAGTTGCGACACGCGGGCGTTGGATTGCGCGTAGCCAGTCAGATTGATCTTCAGCCCAGTCTGTTTGATTGTCTTGATGTAAATACCTTCCGGTACTTGCTTCGCCAATTCGTTGAACAGATAGACCGTTTCGGCGCGATTGCTCTGAAGCGATTCAATTACCTGCTTGCGCGATAACAAGGCTTGAGTTTGTTCCTTGAGGCGTCGAATCTCCGCAATTTCTTTGTCCAGCGACGCGATTTCGCGTTTGAGAAATTCATTGGAAGCCACTTGGTTTTCGATTCGCTGACCAATCAAAACATGGCCAACAAACGCAATGACGATGGCCAGTACTGCCACCAAGCCGATGAGCGTATAGAACTGTTGACGACGTTGTTTGCGTGCTTCTTCGCGGTGCGGCAATAAGTTGATGCGGATCATGCGTCGAACCTCCGCAGTGCGAGGCCGCAAGCGACCATTAACGCAGGCGCTTCGGTAGCGAGATTCTTAGGCCGGATGCGCGATGACAATGCCATACCAACGAAGGGGCTGGCAATCTGCGTAGTAACTTGTGTGCGCGCCGCCACGACCTGATCCAGGCCCGGAATCACAGCGCAACCTCCGGATAAAATCACCAGGTCAACTTGATTGAACTGCGTCGAGGTAAAGAAGAATTGCAAGGCGCGCGAGACTTCGAGTCCCAAGCTGTCCATGAAGGGACGCAACAGCTCGTGCTCGAAATTTTCAGGCAGACTATTGGCGCGTTTAGCGGCCTCAGCTTCTTCTGCGCTCATGCCATAGTTACGCATGATGTCTTGAGTGAGCTGGTAGCCGCCAAATGGTTGCTCGCGAGAATAAAGAACATTGTCATCACGCATGATGGCAACTTGCATCGTGTTAGCGCCAACGTCGATCATCGCGATAATTTTGCCTTTGCCGCCATCAGGCAAACGCTGCCGGACTAAATCGAATGCCGCTTGCGACGCAAAGGATTCGACATCCATCACCATCGCTCTGAGCCCGGCCGATTCAGCCGCCGCGACGCGGTCTTCGACCTTTTCCTTACGCGAAGCGGCAATCATGACTTCGACTTCTTCCTGACTCCCAGGCAGCGGCCCCATCACCTGAAAGTCAAGATTTACTTCTTCGATCGCGAAGGGAATATATTGATTGGCTTCGGATTCGACTTGTATTTCCATATCCATCTCGCGCAACCCTGCGGGTAGCGAGATTTTTTTTGTGATGACAGCCGCTGCGGGCAAGGCCAGGGCTACTTGCCGAGTGGTGGTGCCAAGACGCTTCCAAGCTTTACGGATGGCATCCGCTACCACTTCCAAACTGGCGATATTGCCGTCCGTTACCGCATCTCTAGGCAGCGGCTCGATGGCGTATCGCTCAAGACGATATTGGTTTGATCCAGCATCCGACAGTTCAACCATTTTCACTGCCGATGATGAAATATCCAGACCAACAAGCGGTCGGGATTTTCCTCCAAGCAGCACAGATAAATCTATCACGTGGGACTGTCCTTTAAATATCGTTTAAATTCCGATAGTTGGGCGCATTAACCACAAATTACTTTAAATCCTAGCAGTAAGCTCCCAGATAAGTAAAGCAAAGTGGCGCCGAACGGTCGATCTTTGCACCCCGAGGGAGCCTTGCCACCTCATGGCATTTACCTCTCGACGTCGTCATCACACTGCCGCATATAATCCGGTTTCTAGTTCGAGGTTTTTTATGTACACACGCTGGTTCGTAATATTTCTTGCATCTCTTCTGGGCATTGCTGTGTTGGGCGCCGCATCTCTTGGCATCGCTGCTTCCTTCGCTTATCCCAAACTACCTTCGCTCGATGCGTTGACCGATTACAAACCTCGCATTCCGTTGCGCATCTACACCGCCGACGGTGCACTGATCGCCGAATACGGTGAAGAGCGCCGAACCTTAGTCAACATTCGCGACGTACCCGATACGCTTAAACATGCCATCGTGTCGGCCGAAGACGATCGCTTCTACGAGCATAGCGGCGTCGATTTTGCAGGGCTGACAAGGGCCACGCTCCTCAACCTGCTAGGCGGCGGTCGTCGGCAGGGCGGCAGTACCATCACGATGCAAGTTGCGCGCAATTTCTTTTTGACGCGCGAGAAAACCATCAGTCGCAAACTCTACGAGATATTGCTCGCGCTCAAGATCGAGAAAAACCTTACAAAAGACCAGATACTCGAGGTTTATATCAATCAGATATATCTTGGCGAACGTGCGTATGGCTTCGCAGCTGCATCGCAGACCTATTACGGCAAGTCTCTCAAAGAGTTGACGGTTGCCGAGTCCGCTATGCTGGCGGGATTACCGAAAGCGCCTTCCACTTACAATCCAGTGGCCAACCGCGAGCGCGCGCAACTTCGTCAGCACTATGTGCTGCGCCGTATGCACGAATTGAAATACATCGACGACGCAACCTACAACAAAGCGCTCAACGAACCCATAAAACTGGCAATCGGCAAATCGCCGCAGAGCACATCGGCCTTCCCGACGATTCATGCCGAATACGTAGCGGAAATGGCACGGCAACTGGCGGTTGATCAATTCAAGGATGATGCTTATACACGTGGCATAAAGGTCATCACCACCATTACCAAGGACGATCAGCAAGCTGCTTACGAAGCGCTGCGCCGAGGCGTGATCGACTACGAGCGCCGTCATGGTTATCGTGGTGCCGAAGGCTATGTCGATTTATCCGGAATTCAATCTGATGATGACGATGGCTTGGAAGAATTGATCGAGCCTTATCCTGATCAAGATGAGTTGAAAGCTGCCATCGTACTGGAGGCGTCGCCCAAGGCCATCAAGGCATACTTGCGTGGCGGCGAGATCGTCAATCTGTCTGGGGACAGTTTGAAGTTCGCGGCCGCCATGCTGGCGAATAATGCGCCGCCCCAGAAAAAGGTTCGCGCTGGAGCAATCATTCGTCTCGTAAAAAATGCCAAAGGTTGGGCGATCACACAACCACCGGAAGTTGAGGGCGCATTTGTCTCTCTTGATCCGAAAACCGGTGCCATCCGCTCATTGGTTGGCGGCTTCGATTTCAATCGAAGCAAGTTCAATCACGTCACTCAAGCGTGGCGTCAGCCCGGCTCCAGTTTCAAGCCATTCATTTACTCCGCAGCCCTGGAAAAAGGTTATTCACCGGGCAGTATTTTCGATGATGCACCATTGTCATTTTCGGCGGCAGACACGGGTAGCCAAGCTTGGGAGCCTCAAAACTACGACGGCACATATGACGGTCCAATGTCTTTGCGTACCGCGCTGGCCAAGTCGAAAAATCTGGTCGCAGTGCGTGTACTTCAAGCCATCGGAACGCAATATGCGCAAGACTATGTGACCAGCCGTTTCGGCTTCGACAAAGCCAAGCAGCCACCTTATCTCACTCTGGCACTGGGCGCGGGCGCGGTCACGCCGTGGCAGATGGCAGGTGCATATGCTGTATTTGCCAACGGGGGCTATCGTATCCAGCCTTATATCGTCAAAGAAATACGCGACGAAAAGGATCGTGTCGTCGCGCGTGTTGACCCGCCGATAGCCGGCGAACAAGCTGAGCGCGTACTCGATCCACGAAATGTGTTCTTGATGGACTCGATGATGAAGGATGTAGTACGTCGTGGCACCGGCGCCAAGGCCATGTCGCTTGGCCGCTCCGACCTTGCGGGCAAGACAGGCACTACCAACGAATTTGTGGATGGCTGGTTCTGCGGCTATCAACCGAGTCTAGTCGGCATCGCATGGATTGGCTTCGATCAGCCAAAGCGCCTGGGCTCGGGCGAGACCGGCGCGATGTTGGCATTGCCGGTATGGATCGGCTACATGGAAAAGGCGTTGCACGGCGTACCCGAGCAAATCATGCCGATGCCACCCGGCCTGGTTAAGGTAAAGCTGGATGGCAGCAGTGACGAAGATTTCGTTTATGAGGAGTTCCTGCCCGGCGAGCAACAATCAATGCCGGAGGCTATGCCGACTGTGGGAGAAAGCGCGCCTAAATCATCTCCATAAAATCCATCGCCATAAAACTACGAGGCCAGTTGTACGGCGACACCTGATTGCTGCGCGATGAGACGAGACAATGCGCTGTGCAGCTCCTCGCCATCGCGCGTGCCAAGCCAGCGCCCATCCTCAAAGCGAAAGTGAAAACCTCCCGAGCGGGCGGCAACCCAGATTTCGCGCGCGGCAATATGGCGATTAATGATGATCTTGCTGTCATTATCGAAAGTAAGTTCGAGGATGCCGCCGTCTTGTGATTCAATGTCCGCGTCTATGCCTGCGGCATCCATCGCTGTTTCGATGGCCATTTCGAGACGTGCCAGTTCGGCATTGGCCATTTCTAGAAACATCTTCTCATCCATCGCAGCCTGACTCCTTGTACCATCTAACTTTTGACATCTACATCGCTCAGACATGCGTCCGATCGCTTTGACTTCTCCGATACTCGTCATCGTACTACTTGCCTGCAGCGTTTCTGCTTGCGGGATCAAAGGGCCACTGTATCTTCCGCCGCAATCAAAGCAGCCGTCCTCGGCAGTGTCGCCACCTTCCAGCACGGAGCGCAATAAGGCTTCGTCGTCCAGCTCACCAAACGTTCAACCATGAGTTTTCCCGTTAGCACCCTGAATGATGGGCCGGATGGCTTACGGCTCGAATCCGTTTCGCTTACTGACGTCGCAGCGCAATTCGGAACGCCGAGCTATGTGTATTCCCGCGCTGCGCTGGAATCCGCTTACCGTGCCTGGGCGAATGCGCTGTCCGGACGCGACGCCCTGGTGTGCTATGCCATCAAGGCCAATAGCAATCTCGCTATTCTCAACTTATTGGCACGTCTTGGCGCAGGGTTCGATATCGTCTCGGGCGGCGAGTTAGCGAGAGTGCTCTCCGCCGGCGGCGCGGCGGACAAGATCGTGTTCTCGGGGGTCGGCAAAAGCCAAGCGGAAATACATCAAGCGCTGAGCGCAAACATCCGCTGTTTCAATGTCGAATCGTCTTCCGAACTGGGTCGCCTCGCTAATATTGCACAGGAGCTCGGCAAGCGCGCACCAATCGCCTTGCGCGTAAATCCAAACGTCGATCCGAAAACGCATCCTTACATTTCCACAGGTTTGCGCGACAACAAATTCGGCGTGGCTTTTGACGACGCGTTGCCGCTTTACCGCAAGGCAGCGGCTTCGGCTCACTTGCAGATCAGTGGAATCGCTTGTCATATCGGTTCGCAATTGCTCGATCCCGCTCCGATGGCGGAAGCGGCACTGAAGTTGCGCGACTTGGTC
>DASUGV010000224.1:0-4551 GCA_036273835.1 Rhodocyclaceae bacterium | reverse complement strand
GGTGGTGTTTTTTATCATGGCGGCGCCGTATGCGAAGTTGCCGCTCGCAAAAGTCTGGGCCTTCATTCCCATTTATGAATCGGCGCTTATCCTCAACGACTTGATTACGGCAGCGCTGCTTTTCGGTCAGTTCAGGATTCTCGGGATGCGCTCGCTATGTGTACTGGCGTGCGGCTATCTGTTTACGGCTTGCACGGCGATCGTACATGCGCTGACCTTCCCCGATTTGTTTTCGCCGACTGGCTTGCTGGGTGCGGGTCCGCAGACGACTGCATGGCTGTATATGTTCTGGCACGGCGGCTTTCCGCTGTTTGTCATTGCCTATGCTTTGCTCAAGAGTAAAGATGGCGCTTGGCGCATAAGCGACAAGCAGCCAATCAACGCGACGGCCTGTGTTATCGGCACACTCGTTATTGTAGGTCTATTCACCGTCCTGACGAGTTGGGGCCAACGGCTCTTGCCGGCAATCATGCAGGGCTCCCACTACACGCCCGTTATGATCGCGGTAGTGGGATGTGTATGGGTCGTTACGCTCATCTCTTCGGTGATTTTGTATCGGCAGCGGCCCCACTCGGTACTCGATCTGTGGCTGGGCGTCGTGATGTGCGCATGGTTGTTCGACATCGCATTGTCCGCTGTGCTGAACGCCGGACGTTTCGATCTCGGCTTTTATGCTGGTCGCATATATGGCCTGGTCGCATCGAGCGGTGTGCTGCTGGTGCTTCTTCTGGAAAACGGGAAGTTGTACGCGCAACTGGTGGAGGCCCATCGGCGCGAACATCGCAAATCGGCGGAGCTATCTGTGGTCAACGCCGAACTCGAAGCCTTTTCCTATTCGGTTTCGCACGATTTGAGAACACCCTTGCGCGCCATAGACGGATTCAGCAAAGTATTGCTCAAACGCATTACGACCGAAGGGAATGACAGCGAACGGCATTATCTGGATCGCATATGCACGGCAACCCAGCACATGGGGACGCTAATCGACGACTTGATAAATCTGTCGCGTATCACGCGCGCATCATTGCGTCTGGAACGAGTGGACATGACGCGGTTGGCGACGGACATTTTCGCCAAGCTGGCCGAGACTGAACCGGATCGCGCAGTTCAAACGGTAGTCACGGATGCGCTGGTCGTAAGTGCCGATCCACATTTGCTTGCCGTGATGCTGGAGAATCTTCTTGGTAACGCCTGGAAATATACCTCTCGGCAAGCGCATCCAAAGATCGAGGTTGGTGTGAAGCGGATCGGTGGCGAACAGATTTTTTTTGTGAGGGACAACGGTGCAGGCTTCGACATGAATCATGCACAGGAGTTGTTCACGCCGTTCCGCCGTCTGCATGCCGATACGGAATTTCCAGGTACCGGCATTGGCTTGGCGACGGTACATCGAATCGTCAGCCGGCACGGTGGTAGCATTCGGGCCGAGGCAATGCCGGATCAAGGAGCCACTTTTTATTTCGTATTGGAGAAGCGCTGATGCGGACGGGGCAAGTAATCCTGCTCGTGGAAGATAACGACGCCGACGCGGAACTGACAGCGATGGCATTCGCGGACGCGCATATCGGCAATCTGCTCGTTCGCATGAAAGATGGACAAGAAGCGCTCGATTATCTATTTGCGCAAGGTAACTATGCACATCGCACAGTGGAGGACATGCCGACGGTCGTACTACTCGATCTGAATATGCCGCGCGTATCCGGTATCGAAGTGCTTAAGGCGATTCGCGCTGACGAAAGAATCAAACATCTACCTGTCATTATCCTGACTTCGTCCATCGAAGATCGAGACCGACTGGCGGCGTACGACAATCATGCCAACAGCTACGTCCAGAAACCCGTCGACTACGATCAGTTCGTCACGGCCTCCAGACAATTGGGCCTGTACTGGCTGCTGCTCAATCAGCCGCCGCCGAGCCGATAGAACGCGTGCCGTCTTCCTCTGTCGGACTCTATCCAAACGCGGAACGAAGATGGTGCGACCGGACCCATCCGGCCTCGGAATAGTTATCTACAAAGCATATTTTTACCTGAGCCATGCCGATGCTGCATGGATAGATCCAAACGGTGGCATCTTGCTTGTTGTGCGTGATGAACCACAGTGCATCGCCTCTGGCCAAGCCCCATGAGCTGACACGATGAACGAGCAGGTCGGCTTGTCCGCGCGCCGAGACAATGGCAACGCGCACCTGCGCTTCGCCCATGCTGGCCGCTTGATAAACTCTTGCCATGCCATCTCCATACTGTACGACTTGTTTGTTTCTCAACCGCGATCCATACTGGATTGCGTGCAATGATTTGGAGCTACCAATGCTGATCAAAATTCTGCTGGCGCTGCGTGAAGGGCGCGAACGTATTGGCTTGATTCGTCCCAACGGCAGTAGACGTCCAGTGCTGGGCACCCTTCATCCGCAGGAAGACGATCGCCGCGCATCCATTCCTGCCCGTTGGGGATGGGAGCGCGAAGCGCCGCGCAAGGAAGCGCTTGCCGCCATCGAAGAGCCCCTGCCCGTTCGCACGCAAACTATTCTTTCTCACGGCGTTTCGCCGGAAGTACGCCAAGTACTCAACGGCGGCGTGACCGACGCGCTACCCGCTTCGCGTCAGCCAGGCAGTGCCATCAGCGTGAAGCTCGACCTCTAAAATAATGACAAAGGCATTTCATCGATAATACAATTCCAAGGCCGGGAGCAATGCACCCTATCAAATCACACCGAAGCCTTTCAGCGTCTTCAGAATCGTTTGGCTTCTCGTGGTCACTGCCGATACATCATTGAATCCGCTGTTCTTGGGTAGATCGATTTGCTGTGCGAGCGGCAGCAAACTGCTTTCACCTTTGCCGCCGAGCGCCTTTTTGCCCGCGCCTTTTCCCTTGTATGCATAGGAGCCGTGAGGATCCATTTGCACCAGTTTGTTGATGACGTGCGCAAAGGCGATGTCCTGCAGTTCGGATCGCGAAGCAGTCATCAAGCTCGAAAATCTTGTGTATCGCTTCTTGAAGATTGTTTTTGCAAGTTCCGCACGACTTCTTTTTATGTGCCCGACCGGTACCTCGCTATCCACCCTACTCCCGTATTGCGTGGGACTTGGTATGACCGCCTTGAAAAGATAAAGTTTCTTCTGCCTTCTGGCCTCCATGATTCCATGATGAATGCCGTGATGCGGAAAAGTATGCGGCCCTTGAGGAACGTTGCCGAACTTTTTCGGATTGTTTTTTCTCTTGTCCTGCAAGATCGTATAAAAGGTACTTACGCGTGGAGCGCGGCTCTTGGCTCCGCCGAGTTTCAAAAGCCGCGAGCGGTCTTTTGTTGCACCGGCCTTTGTCGCATGAAGACGATAAGGATCGAGATCGTGAAAGTAGCCTTTGGCGGTTGACTTGATTTTCGATTTACCGGGCATGATTCGCACCTTTCGTGTTGGATCGTGATGCCTTTGTCATATTATTAGGCCGCAATGCCCGGAAGTTCAAGAGCCCTGCTTGCTGCGATCACTCCGGCGGCTTGCCGCGGCCGCGGGGCGGCAATTGCGGGCTTGATAATTTGCCGCCACCACCATGCCCCATCGGTGCCAATCGCGAGGCCGACGCCGGCGGCGGCGCCGTTCGCGCTACCTCTGGATAAGAACGGCCGCTCGCCAGCTCGGCTAACGTTTGTTGCGGCTCCGCATACAGTCGAGCCGTCAGTGCACGCGCGGTACGCGGAGATGGCGGCGGAGAAGTGGAAAGCACGGGTGACGATAGTTCAGCGGGTCCCGGCGTGCCATGTTCGTTGCGACGCAGCGGACGATCATCGAAAGTTCTATCGTTGGCAAAAGGCCCGTGACGGCCATAACGACTCTCCGAGAGGGCTGGCGCGCGGGTCTTTACGCGCAAATACGAGCCGCCGACGCCTTCATCCAGATGCGGGTTGTAATTGGAATGAATACCTCCTGGCGGGTGGTACTCCAGATCACCCTCCGCTTCCACTACCGATTTGCTTGCGGGACGCGTCGGTGCCGAACCACGGCTACCGTGAGTTGCCCAGGAGGCAAGACGGCGCTCGTGATCCGCATCGAGCTCTTCGGAAGAAAGCTCGCGCGCCACGCGCGTACGAGCCGTAAAACCCCCACCGCTTTCGAAAGCCACACCAGGGTGGCTCGTACTATGTGCTCCCAGATTGGGTGTTACGTCGGTAGCGGGATCGGCATTCAGCGTCTTGAGCAGACGTGCGGCAGCGCGCCTCGGGCTTACCGAGCGCATGGGCGATAGTTCGGAGACGGAGCGCGGCCGGCCGCGCTCGGGTGGTTCGTCGTCATCGTCCGCATCGGCGAATCGCGGATCCCACCTTGGATCATAGGCCATCTCTCGTACCTTTCTGCATCGAAATCGTCAATGCTATTGACATATATGCCGCTACAATTTTCTGAACCGATGCAGGAAAGTTGTCTTGCGCATGCTGCCGCTTCCTCCGCTCAGCGTGGTGCCGGTATTCTTCATGACGCCGGTATGGTCCTCGAAACTGCCTGCGTGCTCCAATCCGACCGCGCGGCTGGTGGCAAATTCGGTGAGGCCCAT
>DASUGV010000223.1:0-3955 GCA_036273835.1 Rhodocyclaceae bacterium | reverse complement strand
TGACATACCAACGCACAAGGTATTTGCAGCCACAGGTCAAGGGAGAGATCGCGTTGTCAAAAACACCCGACAAACCCTTTGTCGTTTCAGTCTCGGCCGACGACGCTCAAGGACGCAGCCTGCAGTATTCAGATGGTGTGGTGCTTTACGACAAAGGACTTGCGCCAATCGGATTCATTTCCAGCGATGGCAAAAAAACGATTTTCGATCCAAGCTCCGTGATGCACTGGATGCCTGAAGGAGAATTGAAGCCAGGCATGGAATGGAAGATTTACAATGAATACAAGGGAACGGCGATTAATTACGTCAGCCAGTGCACTACAGCCGAACGCTATAACGCGACCTCAAAAAAAACCTTTCGCGACATATTGATTAATCAAAAACTGACACGCGTCGATGCCATAGAAGTCACTTTGAAGGGACGAGGCTTTTCAGTCAGCTCATGCGAGCTTGTCGACGGCGAGCAAGATATTTTGCAAACCATCGTTTATTCCAAAGAACTAAATCTGATACTGGAACAAAGTAAGTTGCGCCGTAGCGATTACAACGAAATGATTGGCAAATACAACTGGCTCGAAGTCGTAACGGCCATCAACTGAATGCAGCAGAACGCCGCTATTCATTATGTATATTTTTATTCCGGGCTATGGCACCACCCGGAAAAATTGTCGCCTTGAATTATTTATTACATCAAACAGGATAGATTTACGATGAGCAAACTGCGCGTTTTTAAATTTGTCCTGATGGCGATTTTGACCACAAAACTGACGGCGTCGAGTGCTAATGATCCAACTCAATTACCTAGCGTACCTAAACAAAAGGATCCCATCACAATCGGCGTCACGCCGATTTTCAGTCAGATACTGCGCCTGACTCCACCGTCGGGTTTCGGGCCTGTTTACGAGCGTCCCGGTCCCCAATCGTACATCCAGAAATTAGTCCGATTTGGAGAGACTCTCGATAAGTGGACCCAAATGATGACTATCACGGGCACCAAAGATATCGCCCTCAATCCCAATATTTCGCCAAAGCTTTTTGCCGAGGAAATTGCAACGGATTTTCGACACGATTGCCTTACATCGTTCAACGCAAGCGGCCTTTCTGCTCTCAACGTTACTGGTTACGATGGTTATGTGGCTGCGATAAGTTGCGGGGCCATGGCTAATATGGCTGGACAAACCAGCGAAGAGGTCATGATTATCGTCATCAAGGGGGAGCACGACTATTACACGATCCAGTGGGCCGAACGTGGGCAAAAATCAGACACACCTAAAGTGATCGATCCAGTGAAGTGGGAAGAGCATTTTGTGAAGCTGACCCCAATCAAGCTTTGCGCCCTCGCGCCCTCGCCTTACCGTCATTGCATGGGCTTTAAGGAACTGGAGTAGTAATGCTTTCGATTAACTACGTTTTTTTAACTGCCGAGGCGCTGGCACTTATTAGTCAAACCTTGCTTCTAACCACATCAGCGCTGGGTACGCCAAGCAATTTAACTCGCAGCGGAATTGCTACTTGCTGCATCTTCATGACGTGTTCGGTACAGTCCGTAGCGACGGCTGGCGGAACGCCCGTTGGGCTTCCGCCCTACGTCATAGCCGTTCAGGATCGAATACGGTAATTCGAAATCGTTACGCTGCCAATCGCGCCAACACCACGTCCCGCCCCAGCACTTCCAGCACCGCGTCAATCGACGGCGTCTGCGTCACGCCCAATAATTTCACACGCAAGGGAATGGCTACTTGCGGCATCTTCAAACCGTGTTCGGTACAGGTGTCTTTGATCGCTTGACTGAGCGCCGCCTTTTCCCACGCAACATCTTTCAATCGCGCGACAAGCGAAGCCAATGCCGCTTTGGCAGTGTCGGTCATGTGTTGTGCCAGTAACGCTTCCGATGGAAGTATCTCCGCGTAATAAGGCGCCACGTTATCGGCAAGTTCGACGAGCGTATGAGCACGATCACGATAGAGCATAATGACATTGGCAAGCGGCGGGCCGCTAATTGTCGATACGTCGCGCGTGGCCAAACGCTTTTCTACATCAAGCGCGAGTTTCCCGGCATCCGTTTGCTTGATGTAGTGCGCATTCAGCCATTTGAGTTTTTCGGTGTTGAATTGCGCAGCCGATGGCGTGATGTGATCGAGGTCGAACCACTCGACCAACTGCTCGCGCGTGAATACCTCGTCGTCGCCGTGGCTCCAGCCGAGGCGCGCGAGATAGTTGATGACCGCTTCCGGCAAGTAGCCGTCTTCGTGATACTGCATCACGCTGACGGCGCTATGACGTTTGGATAGCTTGGTGCCGTCGTCGCCGAGAATCATCGACAGGTGCGCGTACTGCGGCACGCTCGCGCCGAGCGCTTTGAGAATGTTGATCTGGCGTGGCGTGTTGTTGACGTGGTCCTCGCCGCGAATGACCTGCGTAATGCCCATGTCCCAATCATCCACCACGACGCAGAAATTGTAGGTCGGCGTGCCGTCCGTGCGTTCTATGACGAGGTCATCCATTTCGGCGTTGGCGATTTCGATGCGTCCCTTGACGAGATCGTCCCACGCCACAACGCCGTCAGCAGGATTCCTGAAGCGCACGACGGGTTGCATGCCTGCCGGAATCGCAGGCAAGGTCTTGCCCGGTTCCGGCCGCCAGCGGCCGTCATAACGCGGCTTCTCGCCGCGCACGCGCTGCGCTTCGCGCAAGACTTCGAGCTCTTCCGGCGTGGTGTAGCAGTGATAGGCACTACCTGCGGCAAGCATCTGCTGGATCACTGCCTTGTAGCGATCCATGCGCTGCATCTGGTAGAACGGACCTTCATCCCACTTGAGATCAAGCCAGCTCATAACATCCATAATCACTTGCACCGCTTCGGGTGTTGAGCGTGCAACATCCGTATCTTCGATACGCAGGATGAATTGACCACCATGATGGCGGGCATAGGCCCAGGCGAACAAGGCTGTGCGCGCGCCACCGATATGCAGGAAGCCTGTGGGGCTGGGAGCGAAACGGGTACGTACTTTGGAGGTCATGCTGTGAAACCGGTTCAGCAAAGCCCGCTATTGTAAGGGGTCGCCGCGCCTTTGACGATGACGAGGCACATCGCTATAATCGCGCCTCCCTTCGAGACGCATTGTTTACGTATGTAGCGTCCCGCTGCGGGCGGTTAGCTCAGCGGTAGAGCACTGCCTTCACACGGCAGGGGTCACTGGTTCGATCCCAGTACCGCCCACCAGAAAATCACAAGCTGCACTTAGAGTGCCTCACAAACTAATCTCCAATTGCGATTCACCGCGCGAGACGCATTGTGCACCTTCGTGCGTCAGCAACCAGCGCTTGCGTTCCAGTCCGCCAGCAAAGCCGGTCAGCGAGCCGTTGGCGCCGATCACGCGATGACATGGGACAACGATGGCGATCGGATTGGAACCGTTCGCGAATCCCACGGCACGCGCAGCAGTGGGCAGGCTCAACTGCTTTGCAAGCTCGCCATAGCTTTGGGTGCGTCCGGCAGGAATACGCCGCAACGCAGCCCATACCGCGCGCTGAAAAGCGGTGCCATTCGTTGCCGTGGGTAGATCGGCGATGGCATTCATGTCGCCTGCGAAATAGTCGCGAAGCGCGCGCGTGGCAACGGAAAGGCGTGAAGTTTCGCGCAACTCGACTGCGTCCTTGCCATAATGCTCATGTAATAATTTATGCATGCGCTGCGCCTTGTCTTCCCAATCGATGGCGCGCAGCCGGTCTTGCTCGTCGGTGACGATCAGCATCTTTCCCATAGGCGTGTCGAGACGTTCGAGAGAAAATAATTGAGAACCCATAATGATCACTCCAAGTTGGGAGAGAGACTAAATGAGTCCCAACGATAGTCCGAACGCTGAGCGTTGGCTGGCGGTTTTCGGACATCGACAATAAATCGATTCGTTCCGAAAGGCAATGTCCGAAAACCGCTAGACACCCGCAACGATCC
>DASUGV010000222.1:0-3572 GCA_036273835.1 Rhodocyclaceae bacterium | reverse complement strand
CTTCCTGCGTGAAGCCGCAGTAGATCTACTCGCTCAAGGGCGTACCACTCTGGAAGAAATCAATCGTGTTACGTTTGCTTCCTAAGTGCTACCGCGTTGCTTTATGCGACGACGCTTATTCGGTGGCGCCACTCTCGCGATGGAGTGGAGCCGTCCGCGAAACCGAACCCATAGTAGTGCGTTCGCTTGGTATGGAGGTTGGTGGATGCTTGAATCTTCTTCAAGATTTTGGACGTTGGATAACTGAAGCCGGCAAGTCGGGGGCTGCTTTCGACGTTGTATTTAGTTCGCGGCTAGTGCGGTTCGCCGTTGTGCCCTGGGACGAAACGGCAGTTACGTCCCGCGATCAAGAAACGCTCGCCAAGATGGCGCTCGAATCAGTAACTGATGGTGCCATGACCGATTGGCAGATTCGTTTGGGACCGCAGCGTTTTGGCTGCGCACGGTTGGTCTGCGCTGTCCGGCAGAATATTCTGGAAAATTTGCAGTCAGTTGTTTCAAGCGCGGGAGCCCGATTGGGTTCAATGAGACCACTAATGCAATATGCCGTAAATAAATGGTTGAGAATGCCTCCCGATGAAAATTTTATTTCTCTCTGTATTGAGAATGACCATGTCATGGCGATGTCCTTCAATGAGCGCAACCTTGGATGGGTTCGTCATTTCTCCCAACTGGATGGAGATGCGAAAGCGTTGATACGATCGATCGACCGCCAGAAATTCTTGGTTGGAGGTTCCGTAGCGTCAAAATTTGCAGCGGTTCAATTTGGTAGAGCAATAGATTTTTCGCCTGTGCGCAATCGCGTCGTCATGTTGGAGCAAGTTGCCGTTGGCGGAGAGAACGCTAGTGCCATTGCTAGCATGGCTGCTTGGAGCGAACTTTGATGTATTTTGACTTTGAATTCGGTCAACGTCTCTCTAGAGGAAAAATCCTCTTTGCTTTGGCAACGGCGCTGTCGTGTGCATTGGTTACTGTCACCGGGATCGAATATTTTCGAAGCCAAACATCGTTCGATGATGTTCAAACGGAGTTGGCGACGGCCCGAAATAAAAATGCCAACGACATAAAGCCCGTCGTGGCGAAGCAGGATCAAGAACAATTGCAAACCGAATTCAAACTTGCGCAGCAAACAGTCGATCAGCTTGGCATCCCCTGGGCAAAAGTATTTGCGCAAGTCAGCGCAGATGCAACGAACGATGTCTCGCTGTTGTCGCTTGAGCCAAATGCCAAAGAAAAGGAACTGACTTTAGTTGCAGAAGCTAGAAATAACGAAGCAATGTTCGCGTATGTTCTCAAGTTTCAGAGAAACGATTTCTTCAGAGAAGTTTATCTAACTCATCACTCAGCCAACACGCAAGACCCATTGCGTCCTGTTCAATTCACATTGCTTGCAAGATGGGGATAGTCAATCCGTAAAACTTGTTTTTATTTACGTTCATGTTGCCATAGCACGTCACTGCCGCCCGATTCGCGGTTGAGCCAGCGGGCTATGACAAATAGAAGATCGGATGCGCGATTCAGATATTGAATTGCTTCCGGTCGTACGGACTCTGTCGCAGCAAGTGCGACGACAGTGCGTTCCGCGCGGCGTGCGATGGTGCGCGCCAGATGTGCTAATGCGGCCGGACGATTGCCGCCGGGCAGGATGAATTCTTTCAGCGGCGTCAATGAAGCATTGAGTTCGCCGAGATGCGATTCGATCGTCTCGATATGCTTTGTCCCAATCAATGCATATCCAGGAATGGAAATCTCGCCGCCAAGATCGAACAAATCGTGTTGCATGCGCACCAGAATAGCGCGGCTTTTCTCCGGCATCGCTTCAGCCAGCAGTAAGCCAATCGCAGAATTAAGTTCGTCGATATCCCCGAGCGCATGAATGCGCAGATTGCTTTTCGCTACGCGCGAGCCATCGCCTAAACCTGTGGTGCCATCGTCGCCGGTACGTGTAGTAATGCGTGAGAGTCGGTTTGCCATAGCGTGGAGTTTAGAGCAACGCTGACAGCTGCGTACACAATCGGCTTCACACGCTGACATCTCCCTATCGATTTGGCGCGGTGCTTGCTTTAGGAACATCACTAACCAAGGTGAATGTGATGCTAAAGGTCTTGGTCATCGATGAAGTCAGGGAATGCGCCCTGGAGATTTGCGATGCGTTGTCTCATGCCGGCCACATGGTTGCGGCGGTGCTTGCGGATGCGCTCGAGTTGAATGACCGCGTTCGCGAGATACAGCCCGATGTCATTTTGATACACACCGATTCACCGAGCCGCGACACACTGGAGAGTCTTGCGGCGCTGGACAAGACATTTCCTCGGCCGGTGCTGATGTTCGCGGAAGACGGTGAGGACAAGGTCATACGTCAGGCCATGCGTGCCGGCGTATCGTCGTATGTGGTCGATGGCTTGGCTCCGCAGCGGCTGGCGTCTCTCGTCAAAGTGGCGATGGCGCGCTTTGACGAATATCAGAATCTGCGAGCGGAGCGTGACGAAGCCACACGGAAACTTTCGGAACGCGTAATGATCGATCGCGCCAAGGGCGTGCTGATGAAAGCGCGCGGGCTGGATGAAGATGAGGCTTATCACGCACTGCGACGCATGGCCATGGAGCGTGGCCGCAGACTAGGTGAAGTGGCGGAAGAAGTACTTGCCAGCGCCCGCGTGCTGCTCGGCTGAATTTTATCGGCGTCTTGCGGTTACGCGAGACAATTCAGTTCGGAGCATATTTTGCGATTTGCCGCACTGCGGCGGTGCGCAAAGTTACGCGAATTTCTCTAAGTACTGTGTGGTTTAGTCCGGGGTAATCGGGGTCAATGCTGCTGGCATAATCGATTTCGATCGTGCGGTAACAGTCTTGACGGCGCTTTCGATGTTCCATCCGAGGGCGACGAGCGCTGTGGTCAGGCGAAGGGCTGCCTCCTCTTTCGGGGTGTTATCGGGCAGACTGAAATCGCCCGCCGTCAGGAGTAATACTTTATCCGGTATGTGATCGCCGTGTGCTTCGTACAGATAAAGACCATGGCCCTGTTCATCGGTGCCTACAACGCCATAGCGCTGCGTGCCGGCAATGCCATGTATCCACCATGTCCATCGTGGAGCGATACCGTTTGGGCAATAGGTCGTCGATTCGATTTTGAAAGGCATGTTCATCGCAGCGTTTGCAAGGTAAAGCGATTATCCCGGTATGGGGAAAGGTTACGTACAGCCCAATGCACTCATCGCACTGAATTTGCAAAACGTTTCAACTTTACTGAACCGCCGAGAGCCACGAATTGCTTTTTGGCAGCCCTTTGTCTTTTTACGTCAAAAACAGATGCCTTTCTGTTGAAAACGGGTTGCCGCCGTGACATGGATCACGGTCGACCTGCAAGGGTATGGGCACGCAGATTGCTGCGCTTTCTCAGTCCAGCGTTGCGCCCCATAGTCCAAACCAGCCATGGGCCTTGCATAGCCAGCGTATAAAATTGCTTCGTAACCTCAGATGGCGGGCAGGCAGCTGCATCAAGCACCAAATAGTCGGATCAGATACGGTCATTCACGATGACACTCAGGTCTCGCTCCACTGGCGCACCAGAT
>DASUGV010000221.1:0-7918 GCA_036273835.1 Rhodocyclaceae bacterium | reverse complement strand
CATCTCATCCGACAGACCGAGTATGCGTTCGGCATAGGCATAGACAATCTCGCCAGCGGAAGTCAAGGAAACCTTGCCGTGTCCGCGTTCGAGCAAACGCGTGTTGAACTGCTCTTCCAGTTGCTTGATCTGAAAAGTCACCGCAGGCTGCGTCATGAATAAAGTTTCCGCCGCGCGGGTAAAGGAGCCGTGTTTCGCTACGGCGTGAAAGACCTGAAGTCTACGATCGGCCATGTTATCGCTCTCTCTGATAAAGCGTGCTTATAGGTTGCATTGCAGCACAAACGTCGAGCCACGTCACCTACCCATTCGTCACATATTTGCAAACAGCCGCCGTGCGGCAGGTCGCACCCCTGATATCGGTAACATTTTTGTTGATAAACGGGAAGGTCCACCGGCTATGGTATAAACGCCGCTTTGGCCCGGGCTGCTAAGACAGCGACGAGAGGCAGTGACGAGACGCAAATGGGCTTGGGTTTTTATATCGTCATGGCAGCGCAATTTTTCTCTGCGTTGGCTGACAACGCGCTGCTGATCTGCGCTATCGGGATCTTGCAAAATTTGCAGGCGCCGCCCGAATACACACCGCTGTTAAAGACCTCTTTCACGATTTCATACGTCGTGCTGGCGGCGTTCGTCGGTGCATTTGCGGACTCCATGCCCAAAGGGCGTGTCATGTTCATCAGCAACACCATCAAGATAGCTGGTTGCGCCATGATGTATGTCGGTATCCATCCTCTGGCCGCCTACGCGATGGTGGGTCTGGGTGCTGCGGCTTACTCGCCGGCGAAATACGGCATCCTCACGGAAATGCTGCCGGCATCGAAGCTGGTGAAAGCCAATGGCTGGATCGAAGGTCTTACCGTTGGCGCGATCATTCTCGGGACCTTACTGGGCGGCGCGATCATCAGGCCCAATCTGACGCTCTGGATTCTGCACCTGAACCTGCCAATTCGCTTCGGCTCCACCATGGACACCATCGCGGAGGTAAGTATTTTATTCGTCGGAACGCTCTACGCCATCGCGGCCCTATTCAATCTTTACGTTCCGAACACCGGCGTCGATCACAAGCCGCTCAAGAACAGTCCGATCTATCTGATGCGCGAGTTTGCTCACTGCGCAAAGCTATTGTGGCGCGACAAGCTCGGCCAAATCTCGTTGGCGGTCACGACACTCTTCTGGGGTGCGGGCGCGACGCTTCAGTTCATTGTCATAGACTGGGCGGAGCAAGCGCTCGGGCTTAATCTGACACAGGCGACGAGACTTCAGGGCGTCGTTGCGGTGGGCGTCGCCGTCGGTGCCGTTGCCGCTGCCAAGATACTTACTCTGCGGCGCTGCGCTTCTGTTGTGCCTATCGGCATTGCAATGGGACTTGTGGTGCCTTTAATGGTTTTGCTGCCTTACATTCCGCGCGAGCATCTGAGTGGCATCGGTCTGAATCTTCTAGGCCATCATCTTCATTTCGCGTTTCACCTCAGGATGATGGCAGTCATGGCGATGCTGATCCTGCTGGGTGCGATGTCCGGCTTCTTCGTCGTACCGATGAATGCCTTATTGCAATATCGTGGGCACGTGTTGATGGGTGCCGGTCATTCCATCGCGGTGCAGAATTTCAACGAGAACCTAAGCATCCTCATCATGACCATTCTTTACGCCCTGCTCGTCTGGGCCGGGCTATCGGTCAATGTTGTCATTGTCATATTCGGCCTTTTCGTGGCCAGCACGATGTACATGGTGAAACTGCGTCTGGCCGCTAACCAGCGCGAATTCGATTCGGTCATGCAAATGGAAAAAGTGCCGCACCCCTAAATTACGGCTTGTGGCTACAACTTCGCCATCTCATCCTGGGCGAAGCACAGGTCTTCCCACGCTTTGGCCTTGTCCGTAAGATTGCGCAACAGATAGGCCGGATGGTAAGTGACGATCACCGGTATGCCGGCAAAGCGGAACAGCCTGCCGCGCGATGCGGATATTTTCGGTTCGCCGCCGAGCAAGGTCTGTGCAGCGGGCCGTCCCAACGCCACGATCAACTTTGGTTGTATCAGCCCGATCTGCCGTTCCAGGAATGGGCGGCACGTTGCCATCTCGTCCACTTCAGGCGTGCGATTGCCGGGTGGGCGGCACTTCACCGCGTTGGCGATATAAACATTCTTGCCCCGCTCCATGCTGATCGATGCGAGCATGGCATCGAGCAACTTGCCTGCCTGGCCAACGAAGGGTTCGCCGCGCTCATCTTCGTCCGCACCGGGTCCTTCGCCCACGAATAGCCAATCGGCCTGCCGGTCTCCCACGCCCAGCACGGCCTGCTTACGACGTTCGCATAATCGGCAAGCGCGGCAATCCGCGACCGCTTGTTGCAGTCCGTCCCAATCGAGGTTGGCAGCAAGGTGATCGGCAGGATATTGAGCGGCGGCGTCCCGTCCTTCGCTTGCGGATTCGAAGTGCGATTGAGCCGGCTCCGGCGCTTCGTTCACGGACGCTTCTGCATGCATTTCGGCGGATACTTCACGCTCTACCTCAGCAGGCAATTCACGCAAGCGCCAGACAGGCTTGATACCCATCTCCGCCAATATCCGATCGCGCCGTTGCGTGCTCATCGTACGCTCGCTTTCGTCTCAAGTTTTGTGTTCGATACTTTTGGATTCATATGCAGTCACAATTTACAAGCCATGACAACCGCATCTTCACGGCCGTCCGCTGCGGGATAATAATTCTTGCGAACACCGACGGGCCTGAATCCCCACCTGTAATAAAGTGCCTGAGCAACCTCATTGGACCGCCGTACTTCAAGAAACATTTGTGTGGCGCCCGCTTCGCGCGCCACCGTGCGAAGCTTGTCCAACATAAGCGTCCCCAATCCCCGCCGTTGAACGGACGGAAGAATGTTGACGTTCAGGATATGCGCTTCGTCCAGCACCGTCATGACGATTGCATAGCCAGAACGTACCCCATCATAGTGCACTAGCCAGCCGCTGTGACCCGCCGTGAGTGAATCGGCAAAGTTGCCGCGATGCCACGGAAAAGGGTAAATCTCGCTCTCGCTGGCGGCTAGCCAGTCGAGATCTTCCAACCTCATCGGCGTGAACGTCACATTATGCGTGGCCGCCAGGCTGGCAATGTGCGACGAATCGGTCATGCCTTGCCTCCCTGCGCCAAACGTTCTGCGATCGTCAGCGCCACCCGGTTGCGCACATATTCCGGTGCCGCCAATGCCGGGTCCATCCAATTTGCCTGCGCCCGCTCCGCCAGACGCGCGATGGACACGGCTCGTGGCACTGCTTCGGCGTCCAGTACAGAAACACTGTCGCCCAATCGCATACTCATGGCATCGCGATACGCCTTGAAAGCCGAGCCGACACCGCACCACATCTTGCCGGAAGGTAAAGGAACTTCTCCAGGTGGCATGCATACGGGCTGCATGACTATGCTCAGTTGATCTTCGTGACGCTGGTACATGGCAACGTATGCTTCTTGCATACGAGCATCAGCGGCGCAATAGATGAAAGCAGCCGTTACCGGCTCCGCCAATGCCAGAAGACTGCTCACCACGGCCACGGGTTTGTCCGCCCCCAAGGCAAGGCCTTGCGCAATGCCGCAGCCCAGACGCACACCGGTAAACGAGCCGGGCCCCGCACCGAAGGCAATCGCATCCAGATCGGTAATGTGTAGTTCTGCCTCTGCGAGCAACGCATGCAGGGCGGGCAATATCGTTGCCGAGTGTCCAGCACCGCTGCCTTCCAGACGGCGCTCAAGCGTTTCGCCGTCAACACTCAGTGCAACGGAGCCAAGCTCGCAAGAAGTTTCCAGCGCAAGAATTTTCATCGCAACACAATTTTAACCCAGAGCGATGAACTCGCCGGTACAGATAGAATTGCATCATGTCTGAAACTACGATGACCGCATTGCCGCCACGCCGTTTGGCCGTGGCGCCCATGATCGGCTGGACCGATCGGCATTGCCGCCATTTCCATCGGTTGCTGGCACCGCATGCGTGGTTGTACACCGAGATGATCACGACGGGTGCTTTGATCCACGGCGACGTCGCTCGCCACCTACGCTTTCATTCATCCGAACATCCTGTTGCGCTACAACTCGGCGGCTCCGATCCGCACGCGCTCGCACAATGCGCGCGGTTGGGGCAGGAATGGGGTTATGACGAGATCAATTTGAATTGCGGTTGCCCGAGCGAGCGCGTGCAGAGCGGCGCCTTCGGCGCATGCCTGATGAGCGAACCGACGCTCGTGCGCGATTGCATCAAAGCCATGACTGATGCCGTTGGCATACCCGTCACCGTCAAGCACCGTACCGGCGTCGATCAGGTCGAAGACTACACTTTCGTTCGCGACTTTGTCGGCACGGTTGCCGAAGGCGGCGCACGGACCTTCATCGTGCATGCGCGCAATGCCTGGCTAAAGGGACTGTCGCCCAAAGAAAATCGCGAGATTCCACCGCTGCGTTACGAATTCGCCTACCAGCTCAAACAGGATTTTCCGCAGCTCGAAATTCTCATCAATGGCGGCATTGCGAGTAGTGCAGCTATCGCCGCGCACCTCGAGAAAATTGACGGCGTCATGATAGGCCGCGAGGCTTACCACAATCCCTGGTCACTGACTGAATGGGAGCGTCTTCTCTTCGATCCCGACTGGTCGCCCACGCGAGAAGCGATCGTCGCTCAGCTCGTGAATTATTGTTCATGCGAACTTGCGGAGCACGGCACACCGGTGCGTGCCAGCATTCGCCACGTACTTGGACTTGCCAATGGCATGGCCGGTGCACGCAGCTTCCGTCGTGTATTGTCGGACTCGCAGTTGATTAAAGACGCGCGGCCTGAATTGCTGTGGCAGGCATGGGAAGAAGTACGTACTGCGATGGCAGTCGACAAATAAAAACCGCGGCCTTGGCCGCGGTTTTTATTGCTGCAGTACTATGCTTCAGACGGGGCGGATGTTCGAAGCTTGCATGCCCTTCGGGCCGCGCTTGACTTCAAACTCAACGCGCTGATTCTCCGCAAGGGTCTTGAAACCATTGCCTTGAATTTCGCTGAAGTGGGCGAACAAGTCGTCGCCGCCTTGATCGGGGGTGATAAAGCCGAAGCCTTTGGAGTCGTTGAACCACTTAACGATACCGGTTTGATTGCTCATATTGCATTCCATCCATTTCAAAAAAATTTTGGGCGATCGCCCAGGGTGCAGGAACGATCAAGAAACGTAACTGAGGGAATTCAAACTGAAACTGTTCATGGAACAGAAGGCGAATACCGCTAGGACACACTGCTTGATACGACTGCCGGGTCACTATACACGTTTGTGACCCGCCGTCTAGAACTATTTTCAATAAATGGCATGGGTATGCAAATTGCTGAAGAGCCGCACAAATGCTTGCTCACCAGCGCGTGCGCCACCATGCACAAGGAATAATCGCCTAAACAAGCCTTATGCGCGCAGCCGGACGCGACGAGTCACACTATGATTCCGGCGTTAGACTAAACGCGGTCTGGAACACGGAGCTCAAAATGTCTTCTCGCACTATTCAGGTAAGCCCCTTCGACCTCGTGGTTTTCGGCGGCACAGGCGATCTGGCCGCGCGCAAACTTCTGCCCGCGCTCTATGAACGCGACCTGGCAACGCAGATACCTTATGACTCTCGCATTATTGGCGTATCGCGCCGCGCGCTGGACCGTGAGGCCTATCTCAGCTTCGTGCGCGATGCGATCAATCAGCATGTCAAATCCGTGCACCATTCGCCGGAGGCACTCAAACGCTTCACCGACCGCATCAGCTACCACGCCGTCGATGCCACGGGCGATGGCGGCTGGGCCGAACTATCAGCGACGCTGGCCCAGGGCACCGATCGTGTACGCGCCTTCTACTTTGCCGTGTCGCCCGACTTATTCGCGACGCTCAGCAAGAAGATCCAGCAGTTCGGCTTAGTCACTCAGCATAGCCGCGTCGTACTGGAAAAACCCCTGGGCAAGGATGGAGAAAGCGCGCGCGCGATCAACGAAGCGGTTGCGCAGGTCTTCGAAGAAAATCAGGTATTCCGCATCGATCACTATCTTGGCAAGGAAACTGTGCAGAACCTGATGGCGCTGCGTTTTGCCAATCGCCTGTTCGAACCGTTGTGGAACAGTACTCACATCGATCACATTCAGATCACGGTCGCCGAGGACATCGGCGTCGGCGAACGCGGCGGGTACTACGATACGTCTGGCGCGCTACGCGATATGGTGCAAAACCACATATTGCAACTGGTCTGTCTGACTGCCATGGAACCGCCCGATGCGTTTAACGCCGACGCCGTGCGCGACGAAAAACTAAAAATTCTCAAAGCCCTCAGACCTATCGATGAACGCAACGCCGAACAGTTCACCGTACGCGGCCAGTACCGCGCCGGTTCGGTCGGCAATCAATCGGCGTCGAGTTATGTCGATGACATTGGCAAGGAAGAAAGCGATACTGAAACCTTCGTCGCCATCAAGGCCGAAATCGCTAATTGGCGCTGGGCCGGCGTGCCTTTCTACTTGCGCACCGGCAAGAGACTTGCGAATCGCACTTCGGAAATCGTCGTCAATTTCCGCCAGATATCGCACTCCATCTTCGATCACACCGCAGGCCGCATTAGCCAGAACCGTCTCATCATTCGTCTGCAGCCCAATGAAGGCATGACGCTGGAAGTCATGATCAAGGACCCCGGCCCAGGCGGGATGCGTTTGCGGCGCATCCCGCTGGACATGAGCTTTGCCGAAACGTTTGGCGTAGCCAATCCCGATGCTTATGAACGGCTGCTGATGGATGTCATTCGCGGCAATCAGACATTATTCATGCGTCATGACGAAGTCAGCGCTGCATGGCGTTGGATCGATCCTATTCTGGCGGCATGGTCCCACACGGGACAACGGCCCAGCCTGTACGCTTCGGGAAGTTGGGGACCTTCCGCAGCCATCGCACTGATCGAACGCGACGGCCGGACGTGGTTCGAGGACAGCGAGTAGGATCAGTGCAAAGCATTCACCATTAAGACACAAAGAACACCAAGACACACCAAGAAATTCACGCAGGAGTAGCTCCAACGCTAAATGACAGCAGCATCAATTTTTTTGATGAACTTGTTGCCTCTTTGTGTCTAGGTGGTGAAAAATTTTTATTCATCGATTTCCAGCAACTCCACCTCGAACACCAAGGTCGCATTCGGCGGGATGACACCGCCAGCGCCGCGCGCGCCGTATCCGAGTGCTGGCGGAATCGTGAGCTTGCGTGTGCCGCCAATCTTCATTCCCTGCACGCCTTCGTCCCAACCCGCGATAACCTGACGGCCGCCGAGCTGAAACATGAATGGATCATCGCGATCTTTGCTGGAATCGAACTTGGTGCCATCCAGCAGCCAGCCGGTGTAATGCACCACGACATCTTGTCCGGCTTGCGCTTCGGCACCCGTGCCGATGACGCTGTCTTCGATGATCAGGCCGCTGGCAGTGGTAATGGATTCGCTCATGATAGGTTCCTGGTTGAATTGAGCGCGTAAGCATAGCAGCACAGGAATCTTCTCTGCTTTGTAAGCGATCGTTTGCGCACGTGGAACTGGCAAAACGGAAACAGTGTCCTACGCTATAGGTAATGCGCTTTGTAGCTTTATAGACATCGCTGACTCATCCAATTTACTTTCTCAACATGCGTATCAAATCAGCGCTTCTCTTGCATCTGGCGCCTCTCATGCTGAGCGCCACGGCGTCATGCTGGGCGGCAGACGATGTATTCAAGTGGGTCGACAGCAGCGGACATGTCTACTACGGTGATGATCCGCCCGAAGGCATCCATGCAACGCGTGTGGAGGGCGGTGTTTCCGTCGTGTCGGATATGGGCGGCCGTATCAAACCGAGCGCGTCGCCGGGTGCGTCATCATCCACGACCAATCCGGCATC
>DASUGV010000220.1:0-4235 GCA_036273835.1 Rhodocyclaceae bacterium | reverse complement strand
AGGTTGCTACGTTTGGGACCTTACCTGTTCAGGAGCGAGGCAAATCTGCATTGCTGATGGATGACGGCAGCGGCCAACCGAAAATCGTTGAACTTCCCTTGACGCGCGTCGAAACCGATAGCGTCCGCGTTGAAACAACGCTTACTGTTGGAGCCGAAGGTCACGCAACAGGAGAAAGCAAGGTTGCGAACACCGGCGTTTTCGATCTGGTTGCCCGCCAGGTCTTCGCAATAAATCCAGGTAACGCAGCAACACTGGCCGATCGTCTTTTGCAAACCAGCGGACAAACCGGCAGCGGGAGCTATTTTCACTCAGCCCGAGAAAACCTGACCCGGCCTTTTGGCTACGTAATGAATTTTCATCTCGACAACTATATACAGTTGCCTGGACCCGGTGCGATCACCATACCTTCGGGTTTAGGTAGCTTTAGCAATATCGCTTATGCCTTTGAGATGACAGCGCCGCCAGCGCGTGACTTCGCCATTCCTTTTGTCGGAGGACATCGCGAGGAAATTACGAAGGTTCTACTTCCCGATTCGACAACGATCTTGGCGCTACCCAAACCGTTCAAGCTCGATACGCCATTTGGCCACTACGAATCAAACTATGTTCGTAGCGATTCGGGTCTCGTAGTGCGCCGGATGCTTGATCTGCAGTTTGCATCGGCGACTCTCTCCGCGGAAGACTATGTGGGACTACGCACAATGTGGATAGCAATTGCGCGCGATCTAAAAAGCCAAGTGGTGTATCAATAAGCTTGGAACAGACGTTTCTATTTCAACGCATGCTCATGCATTAGGATCTAAAAATGATTACCAAAGATCAAGCACACACTATCGCGGACGATCTTCTCGACCATCAATACCAAACTCAGACCGAAGAAAAAAATCTTAGAGCCCGTCCAGTACCTCTGCTTTATCGTTGCGCTGAACTCAATGCGCTGGAGCCCCGGCAACGCATGACGGTTGTTGTCGGAGCCCAGAAAAGGGTTAGTCGCCGCTGGCCGATCATTTTGGCCTTGCTCGCTTGGTCTGTCGTCTGGTCGCTGATATGGATATTTTCTTCAGCATATAAGAATTTGTTGCTTGGTGGATTCATTGCCCTTGGCTTAGCGCCCCAATTTATTGTCCCCGCCTACCTCATTCGCCGAGAAGTGCGCAAGATTGCCAAGGCTATGATTGCGAATATGCCATTCAAATAATATCCGTTTGGCGGCTATTGATTTTTCTTTGCACTGACCTGCCATCATAAAATGTCGACTTCTATTGCAGCTCGCCTTCAATTTGGTTTCTCTCGTCAAATTCCGCTGATCCACCAAACCGAATCCGCAGAATGCGGGCTGGCTTGCTTGGCAATGATTCTCAACTTTCACGGCTCGCGCATGGAGTTGCGTTCGCTACGCCAACGTTTCTCGCTTTCGCTCAAAGGCGCAACGCTCAATCACATCATGTCCGTTGCCGACACGCTGAATCTGGCAGCGCGGCCCGTGCGCTTGGAATTGGAGGAACTCAAAGATCTGCAGCTGCCTTGCATATTACATTGGAATTTTAATCACTACGTGGTGTTGAAACGTGTGGGCGGCGATCACGTCGAGATTAACGATCCAGCGCGTGGCGAACGGCGGCATAGTTTGAAAGAGGTATCGGAGTACTTTACCGGTGTTGCACTGGAGCTCACGCCAAAGCCGGAATTTCAACCTGAAACAAAGAAGGAAACAGTGCGCTTGCGCGACATGACCGGCAAGGTCATCGGTCTGAAACGCGCCTTGTTGCAGATATTTGGATTGGCCATCGCATTGGAAGTATTTGTGCTGGTGGCACCGTTCTTCAACCAGTGGATCGTCGACCAAGCCATCGTATCAGGTGATCGCGATTTGTTATATACGCTGGCATTGGGCTTTGGGCTGCTGATGTTGATCCAGGTGTCGGTAGAGGCGGTGCGCAGCTACGTCGTGATGGTGATGGGCAATTCGCTCAGCGTGCAATGGCTAGCAAACGTCTTCCAACATTTGGTGAAACTGCCTATTCCTTACTTCGAACGGCGTCACCTGGGCGATATCGTGTCGCGTTTTGGCTCCATCGACAACATACAACAGACGCTCACTACAGGATTTATCGCCGCGATTCTCGACGGCATCATGTCGATTGGTCTTGTCGTCATGATGTGCATCTACAACTGGGAGTTGGCCATGATCAGCATAGTCGCTGTATTGCTCTACTTCTCGTTGCGCATGGCGCTGTACGGCGGATTACGCATGGCCACCGAATCGCAGATCATTCATGCGGCGCGTCAGCAATCGATGTTCATGGAGACGGTCCGTGCCATCCAGACACTGCGCGTGTTCGGCCGCACGGAGGACCGCGTCGCGCGTTGGCTCAACGTCGTCATCGATCAGAAAAATTGCAGCTTGCGTACTCAACGTTTAGGACTCATGTTCCGCACCGCGAACAGCCTGCTCTTCGGCATCGAGAACATTCTGGTATTGACCTTGGGCGCAGTAGCCGTCATGGATAACAAGTTTTCGGTTGGTATGCTGATGGCATTTATGTCTTACAAAGGGCAGTTCGCCACCCGCGTCAGCGGTTTCATCGATCGCATGTATGATTTCCGCATGCTACGAATTCAATCGGCGCGTCTGGCCGACATCGCATTGACGCAACCAGAAGGTGCGCAATACCCGCCGGTTGCACCTGCCGAAACAATCGACTCCACCATCGAAGTCAAAGGTTTGCAATTCCGCTACGCCTCGCGCGAGGATTGGGTACTCTACGACGTAAACTTCAAAGTCGCAGCCGGCGAATCGGTCGCGATCATTGGACCGTCGGGTTGCGGAAAAACTACTCTGCTAAAGGTACTCATTGGCGTCATGGCGCCCACAAAGGGAGAACTGCTCATCGGCGGCACACCACTGCCACAGCTCGGACTCGTGTTCTATCGCAACAAGATCGGGGTCGTGCTGCAGGACGACCATCTGCTGTCCGGCTCAATCGGAGAGAACATCAGTTTTTTTGCGCCGAATCATGATCAAGAATGGGCGGAAGCATGCGCCAAGACTGCGGCCATCCATGACGACATCATTCGGTTGCCCATGGGATACAGCACGCTCATTGGCGACATGGGTAGCAT
Organism: Rhodocyclaceae bacterium; assembly: GCA_036273835.1. GTDB lineage: Bacteria > Pseudomonadota > Gammaproteobacteria > Burkholderiales > Rhodocyclaceae > DASUGV01. The sequence continues at coordinate 1,109 of DASUGV010000220.1, read as the reverse complement.
GCTATCCGGTGGTCAACGCCAACGCCTGCTGTTGGCACGTGCCTTATATAAAAAGCCTGCGATATTGTTTCTCGATGAAGCGACGAGTCATCTGGACGTCGCCAATGAATGCAAGGTAAGCGACGCTATTTCGGCATTAAACATCACGCGCATCATCGTTGCGCATCGACCCGATACCATTGCGCGCTGTGATCGGGTCATTGAATTGGAAATGCCCGACAAACGCAAAAAGAGCGCGCATAGAGACGACGATGTAGAAGTCAAAGAGTCCGACAATGAAGATTTTGCCGATGAGCGCGAAGAGGCCATCAGCATGGAAGAGCATTGATTTCCATCGATCACTTCGATGGCGAGGTCTCATGAAAGATATGCCGAAATCGATCATTCGCTGGTTATCGTACGCGGCCTCATGCTGTTTGTTCGCTACCACGCGGGTTTCCGCACAAACGACGCTTGAACCGGAGATAGCGCGTATCCCTCTTAACGGGGTCGATATCGTCACACTTATCTATAAACCATCCGGTACCGGTCCATTCCCGATCGTCATATTTTCTCATGGTCGCGCGGGCTCTGACGAGGAACGTGCCAAACTACAGATACCTTTAAACGGGCATGTGCAATATTGGCTCGGTAAAGGCTTCGCGTTAGTAGCACCAGTACGCATCGGCTATGGACAAACGGGAGGACCGGATCGAGAAGATTCAGGCACCCGTTGGCATTCCAACACTTGCACGACCAAGCCAGATTTCGACAAGGTCGCCACCAATGCTGCGCAATCCGTAACGACCGTCATGGATTGGCTGAAAAAACAAAGTTGGGCCGACAATCGCAGACTTGTGCTGGAAGGACAATCGGTCGGCGGCATGACGACGGTAAAGCTCGGCAGCATGGGCTTACCCGGTGTGCTGGGTTACATCAATTTCGCAGGCGGCTCAGGCGGCAATCCTGAAAGGTCGCCAACCAAGAGCTGCCACCCCGAAATAATGACAGAAACATACCGTGCATATGGCACGCAAACTCATGTGCCTTCGATCTGGTTCTATGCCGAGAACGATCAGTACTGGGGACCAGACATGCCATCTGCATGGCACGCGGCATTTTCCGAAGGT
>DASUGV010000219.1:0-3098 GCA_036273835.1 Rhodocyclaceae bacterium | reverse complement strand
GCTGCAAAGCAAAGGGATATATCTAGAACATGAGATTCGCGCCGAAGGTAAGTAACCTGGCGCGCGTGCCACTGAGTTGCGCAGCATACGACGTGTCGAAGAAGAATTTATTTTTGACGACGTTCCAGCGTGCGGAAACTTTTAGCCAAGCGGGCGTGTGATCGTCACCATACGTTTCGACAGCCAAGTCAATCGCACCGATCGCGCTGGTTCGTTCAGCCGCCAATCCCCAAGTCGTTGCAGTCGTCGCAGCCAAGCGCGAACGCTGCCAGCCGAGGTTGGCGTGAAACAGCCAGTGATCGGAAGGCACGCTCACCACGCCGTACGCAGCCGCGTTGTCATAGCGGAATTTATTTCCCGGCGCGCGTGTACGATCCGCGCTGTATCCAATGGCTATGCCATAGTCATTATCTGTGAGCGGCTTGATACGGGTCTTGCCGGCTAGCGCATATTCCCCGCTGCTCTTTCGTCCGCCAAAATTGGTGTCGTTCTGACGCAACGCATCGACGGCGACACCTAATTGCGTGTTAAATCCAATCCCCGCGTTGGATTGCAAATGAAGGCCGGAAACGGTGGCCGTTTGCCGTTCGGATTGGCGATGGTAATAGCTATCCAGTTCCACGCCACCCTTGTCGATGACGCCAGCATCATCCGTAGTCAAGGGTGGACTTGCGTATGCGGAAAGCGACAGCAGCAACAAGAAAAAAGCCGAAACGAAACGCATGGAGACTCCGCGAAGAACCTACTTGATCCGCGCAATCGACGTAGCGGACAAGAATCGAGTAGATAACTTAGCAGAGCGCGAGCATCGATGCAGAACTGCGAATCGCAACGAATATCATTCGGCTTCTTGGACGTCGGGTCAATTGCCGCAAGAGGCCGTGCAATTGTCATAAGCTTGCTGGCAACTCGCCGCGCGCCCACAGCTATCCAGTTTCGATGAGCAGCGTTGCACGCACGCATCCCATTTGTCATTCGCGGGTCCGCTGCCCGGAAGCTGCATGCTCCCTTTAGTCTGCGGAGGCGAACTGCAACTTGCCAGCTTGAGTTCTCGCTGAGGGCCAGGCAATAACGCCCAATCGGTCGACACCATCGAAAGATCGTCCTCGACGGCTGTCATCGTTTGCGCGTTCTTGAAGACCTGCGAATGCCGCAAAGTCGCCACAGCCCAGCAGTCGGCCTGGCGCGCCTGTTCTGCCGTGCGCTCGCCGTCGACTGAAAAACCGAGATACTGCCGAGCGCACTCGTGCGCGAATACGAACAGGCGAGACTCCGGCAATAGGCGTGGCAGCGCTTTTGGGTTGTAGCGAATGATTGTCTTGCCATTGTCGACGCTCAATTTCGCGACGGACAGCAACGTATCATCCGCCACCGCCGGTACTGGATTACCGTGCGCATCGCTGCAGCCGCTGAGCGCGATGGGTTGCGAGGGCGGTTGTGACTGAGGTTGCGATTGCGCAAACACAGCCAATGTCGTCATGAGAAGAGGAATAGCAGCCAGCAATAACTTTTTCATCGCATCTCTCCATGTCTAACGCGAACCATCGCAATCTAGCAGCGCAATGACGGTGCAACGGGCGGCGGGCGGATCGGCGGCGGTATAATCCTGACCTCTGCAAACACTGCGCTGAACGCAACGAGGATAAATCATGGCGGGTCATTCGAAATGGGCCAACATCCAGCACCGCAAAGGCCGTCAGGACGCCAAGCGCGGCAAGGTCTTCACCAAACTCATCAAAGAAGTGACCGTTGCCGCGCGCATGGGAGGCGGCGATCCCAACTTCAACCCGCGTTTGCGTCTGGCAGTCGACAAAGCCAAGGCCGAGAACATGCCCGGCGACAACATCGACCGCGCTATCAAGCGCGGCACAGGTGAACTCGACGGCGTCACCTACGAAGAAGCGCGTTACGAAGGCTACGGCATCGGTGGCGCCGCCGTCATGGTCGACTGCCTCACCGACAACAAAACGCGTACCGTCGCCGATGTGCGCCATGCCTTCAGCAAATATGGCGGCAACATGGGCACCGACGGCTGCGTCGCTTTCCAGTTCAAGCACTGCGGCCAACTTATGTTCGCCCCCGGCACCGACGAAGACAAACTCATGGAAGCGGCCCTCGAAGCAGGCGCCGAAGATGTCGTCACCAACGATGACAATAGCATTGAAGTTATTACAGGGCCGTGGGAGTTCACAGCAGTGAAAGAACAACTCGCCAAGGCCGGCTTCAAAGCGGAATTCGGCGAGGTATCGATGAAGCCACTGAACGAAACTCCCCTAACTGGAGAAGATGCTGAACGCATGCATAAGCTGCTGGAGATGCTGGACATTCTCGACGACGTGCAGGAGGTTTATACGTCGGCGGTGATGGATGAGTAAATTTGAATGATTGCCCGACGATGGATCTCAATCTAAAAAAATGGCTGAAGCAAATAGCCCGGATGAAGGCCAATGGCCGGAATCCGGGGTTTTCGAGCGATGAACAATAACCCCGGATTTCGCTGCGCTGCATCCAGGCTACAAATCCTACACGTTCCCCTTCACGACATTCCAGCATGTAGAGCGCAATAGCCAAAACGCATATTGTGCTAAGCAGGTAGATTAAATATTTGTGGAATCTGCTTCGCTTACCCGTCATTCCCGCGAAAGCGAGAATCCACTTCAACTTCGATGTGGCTTTACAAGGATTGTAGATTCCCGCTTTCGCGGGAATGACGGATCGTGGACGAAAGTAATTGGTTGGATTGAGGCCTACGATAATTGCGTTGTGTCGGCGATAATGACTCAATATTTTCGTAGCGAGCGAAATTCGTGGAGCGACGTATCATCGGCTTTCATCAAGACGACGAGCACCATTGGGTTGCGCAACTCGAATGCGGTCACAACCAACACGTCCGTCATATTCCTCCCTGGATCAATCGGCCATGGGTCACGGCGGCGGAAGGCCGCGCTGCCGCGCTCGGGCGAATTCTGAATTGCAAGAAATGCGATGAGGGCGCTCCGCCAGATGAGCGCCCCGTGACACTATGATCGATCGCGCCCTCGCTCCAATCTTCGTGCTCCTCTGGAGCAGCGGCTTCCTCGGCGCCAAGCTCGGCCTTC
>DASUGV010000218.1:0-4772 GCA_036273835.1 Rhodocyclaceae bacterium | reverse complement strand
GGCTCGTTCAGCAGCGGCAATACGGGAAGATCGGTCGGTCCGTAATCGATACCGAATTGCGATAGCAGGGTGGTCGCCTGGCCGCGATGGTGTGTCTGATGATTGAACATTTGCATGACTTGCACCCAGCGTGGTTGTGTTTGGGTGAAGCTGTATAGACGGCTTGTCCAGGTCATGGGCTCGTCCAGCCATTGCTGGTCCACGCTGTTTGCCCAGTCGAGGATTTCTTGATCCAGGAATACGCGCTCGGCGCGCAGCTTCCCAAAATCGGGAAAGTGCGATTCGCCAGGCTGTGCGGTGGAATAGGTTTTACCGTTGAAACGGGAGAGCCACACGCCGTCGCCCCACACGAGATGTTCCAGTGTGGCATGCAGCGAACCGAAGAACGCGCCTCGCGCCTCTTTGCGCTGCGTATCGCTCAATCGTTCGCACGCGTCATACAGACGAGTGTTGATCCAGCGATTGTATTCGGCCATCAATTGCGCGATGTGTCCGGAGAACATGCGGGCGGCCCTCCGTATTTATGCCAATTGCAAACGCCGACAGATGGTCGAGGTCAGCACGGCCTGATTGAGCGTGTAGAAATGCAGGCTGGGTGCGCCACCGACGATGAGGCGTTCGCACAGTTGCGTCACGACATCGAGGCCGAAGGCGCGTATGCTTTCGGCATCATCGCCGAAGCTCTCGAACTTGCGCCGCATCCACTGCGGAATCTCCGCGCCGCAAGATTCGGAAAAGCGCGCCAGCTTGGTGAAGCTCGCGATCGGCATGATGCCCGGCACGATGGGAATGTCGATGCCCTGTGCACGTACTTGATCGACGAAATAGAAATAGGCGTCCGCGTTATAAAAATATTGTGTGATCGCCGAGCTGGCGCCGGCCGCAACTTTGCGGACAAAGGCCGCCATGTCGTCATCCGCATTGCGCGCTTGCGGATGCGTTTCCGGGTACGCCGCGACTTCGATCAAAAAATGATCGTGTGATTCTTTGCGAATGAAGTGCACCAGTTCATTGGCATAACGGAATTCGCCTATATCGGCGGTGCCGGACGGCAGATCGCCGCGCAAGGCAACGATGCGCTTGATACCCATGTCGCGAAATTCTTCCAGGTGCCGGCGGACAGTTTCTTTCGTGGCGCCGATGCACGACAAGTGCGGTGCCGCTTCCAGGCCGTCGGACTGGATTTCGCGCACGATGGCAAGCGTGCGATCGCGCGTCGATCCGCCCGCGCCATACGTGACGGAAAAAAATTCGGGCTTGAGTATCGCTAGCTGTTGTCTGACGCCGCGCAGCTTCTCGACGCCTTCCGGTGTGGAGGGCGGAAAAAATTCAATGCTGAATGTTGGTTTCATACGCTGGTTCCTCGAGTCCGCATATCCATCCAAGCAAGATCGAGCGAGCGATCTTGCCGGCCGGTCCAGCAATCAATACCACAATATCATTATGCGAGATGTAACCCGGCTTTGGGCTGCCGGGCTACAGCAAGCGATCAATAGCGGTAATGGTCGGTCTTGTAGGGTCCCTGTTTGGAGACGCCGATATAGGCCGCCTGCTTGTCGGTCAGTTCAGTCAGTTGCGCGTTGAGCTTCTTCAATTGCAGGCGCGCCACCTTTTCGTCCAGATGCTTGGGCAGCGTGTAGACGCCCACAGGGTAATCGGCATTGCGGGTGAACAATTCGATCTGCGCAATGGTCTGGTTGGCGAATGACGATGACATGACGTAGCTCGGATGCCCTGTGCCGCACCCGAGGTTCACCAGCCGACCTTTTGCCAGCAGGATGATGCGTTTGCCGTCGGGAAAAATCACGTGATCGACTTGCGGCTTGATTTCTTCCCACTGATATTTTTCGATCCCGGCAACGTCGATCTCGTTGTCGAAATGACCGATATTGCAGACGATGGCCTGATCTTTCATCCGCAACATGTGATCGTGCGTAATGACTTGATAATTGCCGGTTGCCGTTACGAAGATGTCCGCCTTGTCGGCCGCGTAATCCATGGTGACGACGCGATATCCTTCCATGGCGGCCTGCAGCGCGCAGATAGGATCGATTTCGGTAACCCATACCTGCGCCGAGAGCGCACGCAGCGCTTGCGCCGAGCCTTTGCCTACATCGCCGTAGCCGCACACGACCGCGATCTTGCCGGCAACCATCACATCGGTCGCGCGTTTGATGCCGTCAACGAGCGATTCGCGGCAACCATAGAGATTGTCGAACTTGCTCTTGGTGACGGAGTCGTTGACGTTGATAGCGGGGAACTTGAGTTCGCCCTTGGCATGCATTTGGTATAAACGGTGCACGCCGGTGGTGGTCTCTTCGGTGACACCTTTGATGGCTGCCAGGCGCGTGGAGTACCACGTTGGCTCCTTCGCGAGTTTTGCCTTGATCGCGGCGAACAGGATGGTCTCTTCTTCGCTACCGGGTTTGGCCAGCATCGAAATATCTTTCTCTGCGCGCGCACCTAGATGCAGCAGCAGCGTTGCATCGCCGCCATCGTCGAGAATCATGTTCGAACAACCGCCGTCTTTCCACTCGAAAATGCGATGCGTGTAGTCCCAGTATTCGGCAAGCGTTTCGCCCTTGACGGCAAACACGGGTACGCCCGTCGCGGCGATTGCGGCGGCGGCATGATCCTGTGTCGAAAAAATATTGCACGACGCCCAACGCACTTGCGCGCCCAAGGTCGTCAGCGTTTCGATGAGCACGGCGGTCTGGATCGTCATGTGCAGACTGCCTGTGATGCGCGCGCCCTTGAGCGGCTGTGTCGCCGCAAACTCGTCGCGGATGGCCATGAGACCAGGCATTTCGGTTTCCGCGATGCGGATTTCCTTGCGGCCCCAATCGGCCAGCTTCATGTCTGCAACGAGAAAATCGGTGAAATCTTTGAGATCGGCAGCGTTCATGTTTCTTCCTTGAACAGAGGCCAGCGGAAAGACGGAAAAGCGGAAGGTGATTGTTCGCCGCTCACCGCTCTTCCGTGTCTGGCACGGTTGAACAGGTGAGCGCAGTTGAAACGGTGTGCCCGTTTGCAGGGCTCCGAGCCTAGGACGCACGTGGGCGGCGTCTTGCAGCGCTCCTCGGAAGTATCCGGATTATACGGCCAAAGTGCTGCGAGATCACGCTATTCGAGCGGCAGCCGTGAAGGTGCGAAAAAGACAAGCCATTGACGCGCAAGGCAATACGAAACCAACCTAACAACTTGTTTTGAGGAGATACGATTTGCTCGTGACCCCGCACTATGATTAGAGAGGCAACGTGCAAATAGCTTAGCGAGGAGGTGCTTGATGACGACGACACACACGGTTTTCAATCAAGTGCCGGTCTTACAGGACTACAACTTGTTTACCACCGACATTGCGTTGCATGACGCCGTCGTACGTGAAGGCGCTGGATGGCATGGCACGGCGCTGTCGCGCTACGGTGCGCAATTAGGCGGTGCGGAAACGATCCGCCTCGGCGAATTGGCCAATCGCCATGGGCCTGAGCTTGTGACGCACGATCGCAATGGCCGGCGTGTCGACCGCGTTGATTTTCATCCTGCCTGGTTTGCGTTGTTGGAGATGCTGTACGCCGCGGGCGTGCACTGTTCCGCATGGGCGGAGCCGCGAGCGGGCGCTCAAGTGGCGCGCGCAGCGGCCTTCTTTTTGCAGGGGCAAATCGAAGCCGGTTCGCTCTGCCCGGCCACCATGACATTTGCATCCATTCCAGTGCTGGCAAAAGAACCGGATATGTTTACCGGTCTGCGCGACAAACTTTTTTCTCGCGATTTCGATGCACGTGACATGCCGCTGGATGCGAAGCATTCCGCAATGATCGGCATGGGTATGACCGAGAAGCAGGGTGGCTCCGATGTGCGCAGCAATACGACGACAGCGCAGCCGTGTGGCTGTGGCGGGCGTGGCGGCGAATACACGCTGGTTGGCCACAAATGGTTTTTCTCGGCGCCGATGTGCGATGCGCATCTCGTGCTGGCGCGCGAGGGCGAGGACTTGTCGTGCTTCTTCGTGCCACGTTGGCTGCCCGACGGCACGCGCAACAATGTGCATATACAGCGCCTGAAAGACAAGGTTGGCAATCGCTCCAACGCGTCGTCCGAAGTGGAGTTCAATGATGCATATGGAATATTGATCGGCGAGCCGGGACGCGGTGTGGCAACCATCATTGAAATGGCTTCACACACGCGCCTGGATTGCGTACTGGGCAGCGCCGCGCTGATGCGCCAAGCGTTGGTGCAGGCAATTCATCACGCTCGCCACCGATCGGCCTTTGGCGCACTTCTGATCGAACAGCCTCTGATGCGCAGTGTGCTGAGTGATTTGGCATTGGAATGCGAGGCCGCGACCGTGCTCGCCGTGCGTCTGGCGCGTGCCTGCGAAGAATCCGGAAATGATCCATTGGAGCGCGCGTTGTGGCGCATCGTCACGCCAGCGGCAAAATTCTGGATATGCAAACGTGCTATCGAGGTCGCCGCCGAATGCATGGAGGTGTGGGGCGGCAACGGCTATGTCGAAGACGGGCCGATGGGCCGCCTGTTTCGCGAAGCGCCGGTGAACTCGATATGGGAAGGCTCGGGCAACGTGATGTGCCTGGATGTGTTGCGCGCATTTGCCCGCGAGCCGCACAGCGCGGATGCGCTGAAACAATTTCTCGTCGCTGCGTGCAGCGATCATCCGATATTGTCGCTTGCCACGCGCGAGCTTGTCGTCCAATTGGAAGCGAGCCATGCGCAGGAATCTTCCGCACGATATATTGCCCAGCAATTGGTGCTGC
>DASUGV010000217.1:0-5581 GCA_036273835.1 Rhodocyclaceae bacterium | reverse complement strand
GTACTGCCATCCACTGCGGTCGCATCGCCATAGCCTCTGAACTGGCCGTAGCTGGCACCGATCTTCAGACCGTCAAACGGGTGAATGCTGAGTTCGTCTTCACCGTAGATCATGCCTGTCTTGGTAGAACCTTTTGATGTGCGATGGGCTGTACTGATTGTCCAGTTCACCCATTTGCCGACCGCACCGGTTTCGGCAATCATCCATGCATTGCCCGAATTCGCACCGTCGACATCGCTTGATCCCGACTTCTTATTGCTACCAATGGCATAGTTGCCCTTCAGGCGGTTGCTGACCGGTCCGATGGTCAGAATTGGGGTGTCATATTCCGTGTTGCGGTTGGTCAGAGACGTGAAGCGCTTGGAGTAAACACCGTACTTGACGATTTCCAAGTCCTTGATATTGACCATGTAGGGCTTTTCTTCGTAATCCCAATATTGTTGCGAGACCACGTTCATCACGCCCCAGCGCAGGTTACCGAACGGCGAGGTCAGATACAGCGCCTTCTTGTCGTTGCTGTTGATACCGCCTGAGCCATCGGTCGTGGCGTTCTTGCCTTCTTCGATCGTGCCAAAGCGCAGATCGAGGTCGACCATGGTCGCCCAGCCGTGGCCCAGATCTTCCTTGGCCTGCACGGTAATGCGGGAGGTACTGGCTCCGCCGTCACCCAGTGTTTCGGTGGTCGTGCCACCGTTTGAACCGCCTGTTGCGCTGTCCTTGTTGGCGGTGTGCTTGAATTGATAACCGGCATCGAACTTGCCGCCGATTTTCACGTCCGCCGCAAAAGCTGTACTGCTTATCAGACCCGTCACGGCCAAAGCCAAGCAAGTCATTGTCAACGGAGGCATTGTGCCGGCCTTGCGTCTTGCCATTGATACGGTCATGGTTTCTCCTCTTCAGTGTGTTTTTGGTATCGACCCTTCACTCGGTACGAGCGAAGAAGACTGCAGCCAACACGCCGTCCAACTCATTGCGAAGCCGCAAAAATGCTGTCGGGTTCTTCGTGCAATCAGGCTTGAGCCGCATTGGAACAAACGTATGGAGGTCACCTCAATTGCAATTTCCGGGAGATTTCGTTGTGAAAATCGTTCAATCATGCGCTCGGCATTTTTCTTGGCGTCGCCGATTTTCTTTAATCCGACGATTGTTTGTATGTTTTTTAGAGCGGCAAATAAAATGACATTGGAGTATGTGAATTTGCCGTTCGCCTACGTGGCAGCGCTATCCGCATGCGGGAGTCATGTTTATGATTTTGGCATTATGTGTGGCGCAACCGCGTTCTTGATCGAAGAGCGGATCGAGCAGTTCGTTAGCCTTTTCGCGCTGTGTAAAAATCACACAGGCCGTCTATGCGTAGCGTAGGTCAAATCGAGCGATTCGCGGTTGATCGCATGGCAGGCGCATAGTGGGCTACCTGTTCCCAGCGATAGCGATCGTGAATGGATCATCGCCTTGGCTTGGCTTTAATCTAGCCCTTACGCATCAAGGGGTTGCTGTCGATTCCAGTATCGATCGAGGGGTCAAAAAATGCCTTGTTTTATTGCGCTTGAGGCTTCAAGGCGAGTCAGATTCTGCCGTTAAGGTTGTCTGATGTCTTTTCTGCGGTGCTACGACATGACCTACTCAGCCTTGCATGACGCTCCTCCGGCAGCGGCTTCGGCCGCCACTTTGCTGCTCGTTGACGACGAGGAGAACATTCTTTCTTCCTTGCGCCGCCTATTGCGACGCGACGGTTATCACATTCTCACGGCGAACGGCGGGGAAGCCGGTTTGGCAGTGCTGGCCAAGGAGCATGTCGACGTCATCGTGTCGGATCAGCGTATGCCCGGCATGACAGGCACGGAATTCTTGAAGCGGGCGCGCGAAAGGTGGCCCGAGACCGTCCGTATCGTATTGTCCGGATACACAGAACTGGCTAGCGTGACTTCCGCCATCAACGAGGGCTCGGTCTACAAGTTCCTGACCAAACCTTGGGACGACGAACAGTTGCGCGCCAACCTGGCCGACGCCATGCAGCGCAAGCGGCTCGATGACGAAAACCGTCGTCTCCAGCACGAATTGGCGGCAGCGAACGCGCAGCTGAACGATCTGCTGGAAGAACGTCAGCGCCGCATTATTATTGGTGAAGCGTCCTTGCACGTCGCGCACGAAGTTATTTCTGCGTTGCCGGTGGCCGTGATGGGTGTGGATAGCGAGAGTCTCGTTGTGCTGGCCAACGAGGCAGCGCATCAGCTCTTCGATAGTTCGCTGATCGGCCTCGATGCGCGAATCGTGTTGCCTGCGGCGGTGCACGATATCCTGCGTGGCGAGACGCCTTCGGACGCGCACATATCGCTAGGCGGCAAGCCAATGCGCATGGTGGTCAATGAACTCGGTTCCGCACGTCAGCCACGCGGACGGGTCGTTGCATTTTTCTCGACCGAGCTGGCGGAAGCGTCATGAACGGTCGATTAGGCGACACGCAGGGCGGCGTTGATGACATGGTGGATAAGTCCGACGTAACGCCTGAACCGGTTTCCGAAGCAGCGCGGCGGGAAATCGTGAGAGAGTCATTCTCCCCGATTACGCCCGATGCAATACGCGAGCGCGTGCTCGCCGCGATTTTCACCGCATTGAATAGCGATGACGAGTGATGCAATGGATCCAGCCAAACCCGGCGTCCCGAATATCGATGAAATAATTGCGCGGCTCAGCGATTTGCCGGCCTTGCCATCCGTTGCGGCCGATCTCGTCAGCTCGATGGACGACGACGATCTGGACCTCAACGAATTGGTGGCGAAACTGGAGCGCGATCAGACACTGACGACAAAAACGGTTCGTGTCGCCAACTCCCCCTTTTTTGGCTTGATGGGCAAGGTGAGTTCGGTACAGCAGGCCGCGACGGTCGTGGGATTGCGCACCATTCGTTCATTGGCCGTAGCGAGCGCGATGTCAGGTCTGCGCCCGCCGCGCGGTATCGACCTGAATGCTTATTGGCTTCACGCATTCCAGACTGCGCTGGCAGCGCGCGAACTGGCGCGGGCTGCGCGCGTCGCGCACGAGCAGGCATTCCTCTGCGGTCTCATCCACGACCTAGGCAAGCTTGTAATGGGCGTTCTTTTTCCCGAAGTGATTGAAAGCGTACACGCGCTACGTACCGAATCGAATCTGACCTGGAGCGCAGCCGAACAGGCAATCGGTTTGCCCTCGCATAGCGCAGTGGGTGCCGCGCTAGCGCGGCACTGGCACTTCCCGGAGATGCTCTGCCAAACCATAGAACATCACCATCCTCCATTCAATGGGCTGGATGGTCTAGCTCAGGTCGTGCATGTCGCCGATGCCTTGGCCGTGGCGTATAGCGTGGCAAGAACCGGGCATCCGTCGGGCATTGATCTCGACGGCGTAGCGTTCGATGGACTCGGCTTATCCGACAAGCAGCTCTATGTCGCGGCTCGGGCCATGCGTCATGCCGATGGCATCGCCGATCACATGCACTAGGGAGCCAACATGACGTTGAGCGAGCAACGCCCGATGACGCTGTCCGATGCCTGGTTCGAAAGACTGGGTATCGGCATCGTGATCGTGCATGGCCACACCGTTGTCCGAGCCTCCACGATTGCGACGCGGATGCTCGACCGAGCCGACACGCCAACGATAGGACGAGAACTGCATCATCTTTTCGCACTGGCCGATGCGGACCGTTTGAAGACGTGGCTCCAAACAGCCTATACCGATATCGAACAGAGCAAAGCTCTCGCGGTTTCGATCGACACGGAGGGCGGCAATGCGCGCCGTTTCCGGCTTACCTCCGGACCGCTGGAAAGCGGCTCCGCCAATGCTCGTGTCATAGCCATCGAAGAGCAGATGGCCGACAACAATTCTGCAAACAGCGCAGTTGAATTGCGCCGCACGTTCAAGGAATTGCTTGATGGCAATCCTGTGCCTACTTTCGTCGTCAATAACCAGCACATGGTCCTGCATTGGAATCGCGCGTGCGAGATTTTGACAGGCGTGCCGGCAAGCGACATCGTCGGAACACGCAATCAATGGAAGCCGTTTTACGAGAAGGAGCGTCCCGTATTGGCCGATCTGGTCGTCGACGGCACGACAATCGATGAATCGGGACTCCTGTACAACAACACGCTGACCGCATCGGCGATTATTACTGAAGGCTTGGAAGCATCCAATTTTTATCCCAAACTTGGCAATGCCGGATGCTGGCTGTTGATTACCGCCGGCCCCATTCGCAACTCGCGTGGCGCGGTTGTGGGCGCCATCGAGACACTCGTCGATATCACCGAAATCAAGCGTGCGGAAGTGTCGTTGCGTCAATCGCAACAAGCGCTCGAAGATCTCGTCGGCAAGCGCACGGCGGAACTCGAACGCGCCAAGCGCGCGCTGGAAGGCGACATTGCGCGCCGGGAGCTCGCCGAAAAATCCCTGCTGGATCGCTATGCCGAGATGGCCAATCTCAATTTTCAATTGTCGGAAGCGAACGACAAGCTTCAGTCGGCGCAGAATCAGCTGCTGCAAAACGAAAAACTGGCGTCCATCGGCCAACTCGCCGCTGGCGTAGCGCACGAGATCAACAATCCGATCGGCTACGTATTTTCCAATTTCGGCACGCTCGAGAAATATGTAAATGACATATTCACTCTCGTCGACGCCTATTGCAATGCGGAGGCGCATATCGGCGATGAAGCGCTTCAGCGTGGCGTCAAGGCTTTGCGCGAAAAACTCGATATCGAATTCCTGAAAGAAGACACCCATTCCCTGATGGCCGAATCGCGCGAAGGCATCGAGCGGGTGCGTAAAATCGTGCAGGACCTGAAAGATTTTTCCCATGTCGACGCCGACGCTTCGTGGCAGTGGACGGACTTGCACAAAGGCATCGACTCGACGCTCAACATCGTCAACAACGAGATCAAATATCACGCCGATGTGGTCAAGGAGTACGGACAGATTCCGAAGGTCCAGTGTCTACCCTCGCAATTGAATCAGGTGTTCATGAATCTGCTCGTCAATGCGGCGCATGCGATGGAAGGACGATCCTCGCGCGGCGCGATCACGGTCAGCACCGGCAGCAACGACACCGAAGTATGGATTGCCGTGAGCGATATGGGTTGCGGCATGAGCGAGGAAACGCGCAAGCGGATATTCGATCCCTTCTTCACGACCAAGCCGATTGGCAAAGGAACGGGCCTTGGCTTGTCATTGTCATATGGCATCGTACAGAAACATCATGGCACGATCGAAGTGACATCGACGCTCGGCGAAGGCACACGTTTTTGCGTGACACTACCCATACGGCAGTCCGACAGCGCGATGCAGGAGGCAGCGTGAAAAATCCGCGCGCGGAACAAACCTGGAAGTCGACCGCATGTATCGCGGACAGACGATGTTACGATGCCGATTTCCAAGATGATTTTGTCATGTCTTCGGTCAACACCTAGGCATTCGCGCGGCAATGGGAACATTCAAAAAACTGCTATTGGCACATCACGCTACTGAGGATCGCGCCACGCAGATGGCCGTGAAGCAATTTTCGGATAGCGTAGCCGAACGCACGGCGGGCGAGCTGACCATTGGCGTGGTGCCCAGC
>DASUGV010000216.1:0-4208 GCA_036273835.1 Rhodocyclaceae bacterium | reverse complement strand
GCATGGACAGCACGCGCTGGCCGTCTTCCAGCATCATGCCGCGCACACCACGTGCGGTGCGGCCCATCGGGCGCACGTCGTTTTCGTCGAAACGTACGGCCTTGCCCGCGTCCGAGAACAGCATGACGTTGCAATCGCTGTCGGTGACCGCCACGCCGATGAGAAAGTCGCCTTCATCGAGCCCCACCGCGATGATTCCCGCCTTGCGCGGATTGGCAAAATCGGTGAGCGGGGTTTTCTTGACCGTTCCTTGCGCGGTTGCCATGAAGATGAAATGTCCCTCGTCGAACTCTTTCACCGGCAGCACAGCAGTGATCTTTTCGCCTTCCATGAGCGGGAAGAGATTGACGATGGGTTTGCCGCGCGCGTTGCGATTGCCTTCCGGCGCTTCGAAAACTTTCAGCCAGTAGAGACGGCCACGATTGGAGAAACACAGGATGGTGTCATGCGTGTTGGCTACGAACAATTGATCGATGAAGTCATCGTCCTTCATCGCCGCGGCCTGCTTGCCACGTCCGCCGCGGCGCTGCGCGCGGTAGTCGGCAAGCGGTTGCCGCTTGAAGTAGCCGGTATGCGAAAGCGTCACCACCATATCTTCCGGCGTAATCAGATCTTCGATGTTGATGTCGGCCGTGTTCATCACGACTTCGGTGCGGCGCGGATCGCTGAACTGATCGCGGATGGCGCGCAATTCGGTAGCGATGATTTCCGTGATGCGTTCCGGCCGCGCCAGAATGTCCAGCAGATCGGTGATGACATCCATCACTTCGCGGTACTCGCCGACGATCTTGTCCTGCTCCATGTTCGTCAGGCGTTGCAACTGCATTTCGAGAATGCGCTGCGCTTGCACGTCCGACAGACGATAACCTTGATCGGACAATCCATACTCCGGCAGCAGACCTTCCGGGCGATATGCATCTGCCATAGCGCGCGCCAGCATTTCTTCCACCAACGACGAACGCCATACGCGGCCCATCAGTTCGCGCTTGGCTTCGGCGGGCGTGGGCGCTGCCTTGATCAACGCAATGATCTCATCGACGTTCGACAGCGCAACTGCCAAGCCTTCCAGAATGTGGCCGCGCTCGCGGGCCTTGCGTAATTCGAACACGGTGCGGCGCGTGATGACTTCTCGCCGATGCGACAGAAAGCATTCGAGCATCTGCTGCAGATTGAGCAGACGCGGTTTGCCGTCGACCAGAGCCACCATGTTCATACCGAAGGTGTCCTGCATCTGCGTCTGCTTGAACAGATTGTTCAGCACCACTTCGGGCATCTCGCCGCGCTTGAGTTCGATCACCATGCGCATGCCGGATTTGTCCGATTCGTCGCGCAGATCGGAGATACCTTCGATCTTTTTGTCGGACACCAGCTCGGCGATCTTCTCCAGCAAGGTACGCTTGTTCACCTGGTAAGGCAGTTCATCGACAATGATGGACTGGCGTCCACCTTTATCGAGATCTTCGAAATGCGTGCGCGCGCGCATGATCACGCGGCCGCGGCCGGTGCGATAACCTTCCTGCACGCCCGACAAACCGTAGATCAATCCGGCAGTCGGGAAATCCGGCGCAGGCACCAGCTTGATCAATTCATCAACCGTAATATGCGGATTGACTAGCATGGCCAGACACGCTTCGACAACTTCGCCGAGATTGTGCGGCGGAATATTCGTCGCCATGCCAACCGCAATACCCGAACTGCCATTGATCAACAGATTAGGAATGCGCGACGGCAGGATCAATGGTTCCTGTTCGGAGCCGTCGTAGTTGGGACCGAAGTCAACGGTTTCCTTGTCGATGTCGGCCAGCAATTCATGCGCGATCTTAGCAAGGCGGATTTCGGTGTAACGCATCGCTGCCGCGTTATCGCCATCGACCGAGCCGAAGTTGCCCTGGCCATCGACCAGCATGTAGCGCAACGAAAAATCCTGCGCCATGCGTACGATGGTGTCATATACGGACTGATCGCCGTGCGGATGGTATTTACCGATCACGTCGCCGACGATACGCGCGGATTTTTTGTAGGGACGATTCCAATCGTTGTTCAACTCGTGCATCGCGAACAGCACGCGGCGATGCACCGGCTTCAATCCATCACGTACGTCCGGCAATGCGCGCCCAACGATCACGCTCATCGCGTAATCGAGGTACGAATGGCGCATCTCCTCTTCCAAACTAATTGGCAGCGTTTCCTTGGCAAATGAATTCATAGTGGCGCTTGGCGATCTCGATCTAACTTTATGGTGCGCGAAAAGAACGAAATTGTAACATGGCGGCCATTCCAGACTGACTGCTTACCGGGCTTGGGGATGAGAGTGAAATGAATCGCGCTGCGAATGTGGGCTGCAATGTGCGCAGCGAACGTGTGAAGAACCGTTATGATTGCGCCGTATCGCAATAAAAACCGATCATGACAACACATACAGCAGCACCTGAATCCGCGGATATCGTCATCGAAGCTCGCTGGATCATTCCTATCGAACCCACCGGAATCGCACTGAATGACCACGCTGTCGTGATCCGCGATGGCTGCATCATCGATCTCTTATCTATTTCCAGAGCCCGCATGCGCTACGTCGCCAAGGAACGCATCGAACTGCCCGATCACGTGCTGTTGCCGGGATTGGTCAATCTGCACACGCACTCGCCGATGAGTTTGATGCGCGGCATTGCCGACGACTTGCCGCTGATGCGCTGGCTCAACGAAGCCATCTGGCCTATCGAACAAAAATATGTCTCCGATGAGTTCGTCTACGAGGGCACACTTTTAGGAGGTGCCGAAATGCTGCAAGGTGGCATTACCTGCGCCAACGATATGTACTTTTATCCCGATGCCTCGGCCCGCGCTTTCGATGAACTCGGCATGCGCGCCGTCATCGGCATGGCAATTATCGACTTCCCCACGTCCTATGCGGCCGACCCGGACGATTATCTGCGCAAAGGTTTGGCAGTGCGCGACGCATGGCGCGAACACCCGCGCCTCGGCTTCTCGTTCGCGCCTCACTCGCCCTACGCGGTGTCGGACACAAGCTTCGAACGCGTTGTCAGTTTCGCAAATGAGCTCGATGCGCCGCTTCATCTACATTTGCACGAAACGGCCGCAGAAGTCGACGATAGTTTGAGGACTCACGGTGTTCGTCCTCTGGCGCGCCTGGAACGTCTCGGACTACTAGGCCCCAACCTGACGGTCGCGCACGCGGTTCATATGACAGACGATGAAATCGCGTTGCTGGCCGCGTGCAACGTCAGTGTTGCACACAATCCCACATCCAACATGAAGCTTGCCAGCGGCATCGCACCAATCAAAAAAATGATCGATGCAAGCGTCGTCGTGGGTTTGGGTACGGATGGTGCTGCCAGCAACAACCGCCTGGATATTTTTCAGGAAATGCGGCATGCATCTTTGCTGGCCAAGGTTGCGACAGGCGACGCTTCGGCGCTGCCCGCCCATCGCGTATTGAAGATGGCAACGCTCGATGGCGCACGCGCGTTGGGACTCGCCGCCAGGATCGGTTCCATCGAAATCGGTAAACGCGCGGACCTGTGCGCGGTTTCTCTGGCCGATACGCGATGTCAGCCATGTTTCGATCCCGCTTCGCATCTCGTATACGTTGCGGGACGAGAGCATGTCAGCGATGTGTGGGTCGATGGCATACGCCGCGTCGAACGTGGTGTGTTATTGCATCCGCATCACACCACAGTTCGACATATTTCCAGTAAGTGGGCAAACATTTTGGACGCTCGGAAAAAGGAAGATAAAAACCAACTGAGAAGTTACTGACCTAATCGCACGTCACCTATGTGCGACAGCGCACCGACGCTGTCATATCTCCACACTAACCTGCTTCAACAAGAGTCGATAAATTTTAGATCGAACCGCATGATCCTAGGCATATCTCTTGCGGGTTGGTGAGCGTCGCTTTTCCGAGTGTCGTTCTCCTATCTGCCTTCGGACGCAGGTATCGATCTTGGAAAGTTTTGCATTGCATTTATTACTGAAACAAGGAAGAAAAACATGAAAAACAATTGCCGAACTCAAATTTTCCTCGCCGCCGCATTCGCTGCGTGTGGCATCGCCATGAACGCACACGCGCAATCGAAAGGCGATATCACCGTGGAAAGCAAAAATAGCTCACCCTATGCTATCGATTCGCGTGGGGTGGTCTGGCGCAGCGGTACCAATCTATGCTGGCGCACCGGCACGTGGAGCAG
>DASUGV010000215.1:0-2379 GCA_036273835.1 Rhodocyclaceae bacterium | reverse complement strand
AGAACGCATCAGGCCTCGTTGTACCAACTCGCCAACGAAGCCACTGGGATTGTTGGTCGGGCCGGAACAACTCGCGGCATCGGACTCGCTCAGCCGACCGTGTTGAACCAGCACGCGGGCAAGACCGCTAAGTGCCGACTGCGGGTTTGCTGCCATATTGTTTTCCCGATATCAACGCCATATTTTCAACAGCTTATGCCTGACATTTAATGTGAATTTGCTGATGTTGCCTTGTAATAGAGGTTTTTGTAAAGCATTTCAACTACTTGTGGGACTAGTGGCTCAATCGGGGTGCACAGCTGGCTGAAAAAGCCTAGCCGTCTTCACTCGTTTGTCTTCGGTGTGCAAGACCTCGACAGGTATCTCGCCAATTTTTAAGCTTACGCCCGATTCCGGAATGTCTTGCAAATGTTCGAGAATGAGCCCATTGAGTGTCTTCGGCCCATCCAGCGGCAAGTTGAGCCCCAATCGACGATTCAGATCGCGCAATGCGCGCGCGCCATCCACCAGAACACATCCGTCGTCATCCCATTCCAGATGTTCGCTATTGCTTGGTACGCTGGTCGTGAACTTGCCGATCAACTCCTCAATGATGTCTTCCAGTGTCACTAGGCCAAGAATTTCGCCATATTCATCAACGATTAAACCCATGCGTTGATGATTTTCCTGGAAGAACTGTAGTTGGGAATAGACGGGTGTATTGGCCGGAATAAAATAGGGTTTGGCCAGTAAAGCTCTCAGACGTGTCTGGTCGAACTCTTCTTCGAGCAACATTGGCAGCAGGCGGCGCTGGTGCAGAATGCCGATGATGTTATTGGTATCGTCAAGAAATACCGGCAGCCGCGTATGATAACTGGTTGCAATTTGCTGCCGCAGTGTTGCTTCGGATTCCGATAAATTCAATGCCTCCATCGAACCGCGCGGAATCATCACGTCCTCGACCGTTACTTCCTCCAGATCGAACAGATTGATCAGAATCGAACGATGCTTCGGCGGAATGAAATGACTCGATTCCAAAACCAGCATACGTAACTCCTCTGGCGACAATTGCTGTACATCGTCTTCGGTAATCGATTTGATATGCAATAATTTAAGCAACCCCGTTACGAACAGATTAACGAAAGCCACGACGGCGTGACTTGCGCGCAACAGCGGAGCCAGGGCGTATGCGACCAACGGCGCCAATCGGTCGGCATGCCCGGCGCCGACGACTTTTGGCGTGATCTCGGCAAATACCAGAATCAAAAAAGTTACAGCGAGCGTTCCAGCTCCGAGTATCCACTTGCTCTCGCCAAAAAATTTGATGGTAATCACGCTCACCAAAGTAGCGGATGCGGCATTGATCAAGTTGTTGAATAGCAGCACCACGCCGAGCAAGCGATCGGTCTTGCCAAGCAGATCAAGCGCAAGCTGCGCCCCACGCTCGCCATTAGCAGCGGCATTCTTGAGACGATAACGGTTGGCCGCCATCATGGCCGTTTCGGCCAGAGAAAAAAAACCGGAAGAAACCAGTAGCGCACCCAATAACGCTAGCTGGACAGAAAGAGGAACCTCGTTCACGTGGCAAGACGGATAATGAGGAGCCCACAGTATTCACAGCGGCAAGCCAAGCTGTCAATGCACATCAGCCGCGATGCAACAAAACTTCCAGCACAAAGCGCGTACCGACGTACGCCAGCAGCAAGCAAACAAAACCGGCCAGCGACCATCTTTGCGCAGTGCGCCCACGCCAGCCCCAGGCACGGCGGCCAATCAACAGCACGCCAAACAATAACCACGAGGCGATGGTAAATACGGTCTTGTGATTGAGTTCAAGCGGTTTGCCGAATACCTCCTCGGAAAAAAGAACGCCCGATCCGACTGTCAACGTTAAAAGCACAAAAGCAGTTCCAATGAGGCGGAATAGCAAATTTTCCAATGTCAACAGAGGAGGCAGTCCGGTCATACCCGGCGACAAATGCGCATGATGCAAGTGCCGCTCGGCCAGTGCCATCATCAAGGCATGCAACGCTGCCAGCGTGGCGGTGCCGTAAGCGAGCATGGCAATGATGAAGTGCGCGCGAAAGGCCCATGAGTTCAATATGTCGTTGTAATAATGTCCCGGAAGTACGGCTGGCAGAAATGCACAGACAGCTGCCGCCGGCATAGCCAGCGTCAACAAGCCTTCCAGACGGGCAAAAAAACTTTCCACAAAGTAGATCAGTACGGTCAACCATAGTGTCAATGACAATGCATCCGCCATGCCGAAACTTAATCCACCCGCACCGAATAACATGTCGTTCAAGGCATAGCCATGCGTGACGAGCGCGACGGTCAACAGAAAACGCGCCCATGGCCGCACGTGACCATTGTCAGCAGACGGAGCAACATGACGGTACG
>DASUGV010000214.1:0-2694 GCA_036273835.1 Rhodocyclaceae bacterium | reverse complement strand
CGTCAAGTGCTGCTGCGCTACTTCGGGGAAGAGGCCGATGCCTGCGGCAACTGCGACATGTGCTTGACACCGCCGCAGACCTGGGACGCATCGGTCGCCGCGCAACAAGCGCTGTCCACAATCTATCGTAGTGGTCAGCGTTACGGCGCCAACCATGTCATCGACATATTGCAAGGGCGCGAGACGCCCAAGGTTGTCGAACGCGGCCATCAACACCTCTCCACGTTCGGTCTTGGCAAAACCGTGTCGGATGCGCAATGGAGTTCCTTGCTGCGTCAGATGGTAGCCCAAGGATTGCTCGGTGTAACCGAACATGGCGGCCTGTTGCTGCAGGAAGCTTGCCGTCCTATTCTGCGCGGCGAAGCGAGTTTTTCTGCACGCAAGGTGCGCGAAGCCGCGCCCAGTGCCGCGACGAGTGTGCGGCGCGAAGTCGAACTCGAATCCGACGAAGCGCGCGAACTGTGGGCCGCGCTACGCCAACGCCGCCGCACGCTGGCCGAAGAACAAAATGTTCCCGCCTACATCATCTTCGGCGACGCCACGCTCAAACAGATGCTCGACAAGCGTCCAATGAGCCTGGATGAAATGCACGAACTCTCGGGCGTCGGCGATCGCAAGCTAGCCGCATATGGCGCGGCGTTTCTCGAAGTATTGACAGAGCATGCGCGACGGTATGGCTAACCGTGGCTCGGATGAAGCGCAGCGAAATCCGCGGCTGTGCTGTGATCCAAAACTTCGACCCCGGATTTCGCTGCGCTTCATCCAGGCTACTTTTGGGGACAGTTGTGAGACACGGTCATAGGTGATCGTCCTACTGTCTCCATAGCGCATACGCATTTTCGGTTCCTCCCGTCGTCCTCATGGCGCCTTGCATCCCGCGTGACAGTCTGTGACACAAGTGAACAGACGTGCTGTCGATTTGTGTACGGTGATCGCCGAGGAGCTCCTCATGAAACGTACATTCATTAACGCCGCCTTTATCTGCTGCATGTCGTTGGCATTAATCGCTTGTGGCGGCGGCGGAGGTGGCGGCGGTAGTGGCGCTGTAGCAGGGGCTGGAAGCGTCTCGGGTGTCGCGGCGACGGGCGCGGCGATTGCAGGACGCATTTATTTGAAGGATACGGCCGGCCATGAGAAATTCGTCGATACGCTTGACGGCACCTACACGTTTTCTCTAGCGAGTCTCACCGCGCCTTTCATGCTCAAGGCGCAGTGGGTGGTCAGTGGTGTCACGCATACTTTATATTCGTTTGCGCCTGCAAGCGGCACCGCCAACATCACGCCGCTCACCAACATGATTGTGGCCGACGCCGCGGGTACCGATGTGCTGGATCCTATCTACGCGGCGGGCAATTCCACGGTGTTTGCCGCGGTCGCGAGTGCGCTGCCAGGCGCGACGACTGACTTGCAGACATCGCTCAAACCATTGTTGACGCACTACGCAGCATTCAATATCGACCCGATTTACGGCAGCTTTGCGGCCAATCACACCGGCATGGACGCGTTGCTTGACAGCATTACCGTCAACGATGTGTCCGGCACCGTGACGGTCGCCGACAAGACCACCGGCAGCACGGTGATGGAAGCGCCAGCGAACAATCTGGCGCACGCGCTGGCGATGCCGGAGTGGACTGCGCAGGACGCGGCAGTTGCCAACGATCCTGACGTGGCGGTCGATGCCAATGGCATGGGACTAGTTGTGTGGTCCGAAAATATCGGCGGCCATTATTTTATCCGCGCCAAGTTTCTTGCGGGCACGGGCGCTGCCGTGACGTTGAGCAATGCAGGCGACTCGACTCTACCGCGTGTTGCCTTCGATGGCGCGGGCGATGCGGTGGTGGTATGGGCGCAATATGCGGGCAGCCGCAACGAGATCTGGGCCAGCCGCTACAACGTCACGACTGGCCTCTGGAGTACGCCGGTAAGAGTGTCATCGGCAGCCGCAGTCGATAGCGCCTACGTGCCTGACATCGCCGTCGACAACGCAGGCAATGCGCTGGTCGTCTGGCATCAGGGCGATGGACGCGTCAACCATTTCGATGCCTGGAGTGCGCGTTACAGTGCGACACTGAATAGCTGGGCTACGCCTGCAATGGCCAGCGATGGCGTCAATAGCGGATATGACGTTCGCGTAGCAGTGAACGCATCCGGTCAGGGCCTCGTTGCCTGGGAACTGGAGCAGGGCGACGGCACGACGGTCTCCAATGGCCCGAAGGATATTTGGGCGCGCACCGCGACGACCGCTGGCGTGTGGGGCACAAGCACCAAGCTCAACGCGGTGTCGGGCAATATTGACGTCGTCTATGGACAGATTGCGGTGGCGGTGAACAGTGCCGGCAGTGGCGGTGTACTGTGGGTACAAAGCTCGGGTGTACTCCCATTTGTCATACATGCGGCGATGTACGCAGGAAGCTGGCAAACATCGGCCGTCATTACGAACAATGTGCTCGACAACAGTTATGGCCCGCATCTGGCGTTCGATACGGCAGGCAACGCCGTGGCTGTCTGGCAACAGCAGACGGGCTCCAGCGCATACGGCGGTACCAATCGCTACGTGGCGGGCGTTGGCTGGGGAACCTCAGGCCAGTTCGTCGACGATTCGCTCGGCGATACCTATGACACTCGCATAGCGGTCGACGACGCGGGCAACGCGACGGCCGTGTGGTACCGCTGGGGGCCATCGGGCCTGGATGT
>DASUGV010000213.1:0-5671 GCA_036273835.1 Rhodocyclaceae bacterium | reverse complement strand
TCCCAGCCCGCACGCCAGCCAGCTCGATGCGAAGTTTGTGCATCAATTGGCAGTCGGACCATTCGATATTTTCCAGCTCGATGCGACAGTTTATCCCGGACATAGCGGTAGTCCGCTGTATGACCCTGACTCGGGTGAGGTGCTCGGTATCGTCAATATGACATTCGTCAAGGAGTCGCGCGAGAACGCGTTGAGTCAACCTAGTGGCATCAGTTACGCCGTTCCCGCGCGTTATTTGCAGGATCTGATCAAGTCCGCACAATGAAGTTCGCAAAGCTTATGAAACAGGACGAATACTTCATGAGCACGCAACCGATCTTAACCGTCGAAGGCATTCGCGCCGTCGAAGCGCGCGAGGCGCCTGTTGCCCAACCTTCATTGATGGAGCGCGCTGGCTTGGCTGCCGCTGAACAGGCGTTGGGACTGCTGAGCGATCGCACGGGATGCGTGCTGGTGGTGACCGGTTCTGGCAACAATGGCGGAGATGGTTTTGTCGTAGCGCGCCATTTGAAGGCAGCAGGTTGCGGCGTCGTGGTGGCATGCGCGGCAAATTGCGATCGCCTGCCGCCGCAGGCTAGCGCAGCCCACCAACGTTGGTTGGAAGCAGGTGGTAGCGTCGTCGACAATTTTGTTGGTGGTCAATGGACTTTAGTGATCGATGCGCTGCTAGGTATCGGTGTGCATCGTCCGTTGGAAGGACGTTATGCCGAATGGGTTAGCCGTCTCAATCAGCTCAATTGCCCCATATTGGCGCTGGACGTTCCTTCGGGGCTCAACGCCGATACGGGAAGCGTGTTGGGTTGCGCGGTGCGTGCAAGCCATACGGCTACATTCATAGCGCTCAAACCCGGCATGCTCACACTTGACGGCCCGATGCATTGTGGGCAGATCAGCGTACATACATTGGGTTTGGATATCGGCGATGTCGCAAGCGGACAGGTCGGAGAGCAAATCAGCCGAACCAGCTTTGCCGAATATATCCGACCCCGAACAAGCAATTCGCATAAGGGCGATTACGGCGAGGTGGGTATCATTGGCGGCGCTAGTGGCATGTTGGGCGCACCTCTATTGGCTGCACGCGCAGCACTCAAACTGGGAGCAGGTAAGGTATATGTCGGCCTGCTCGACCCGCACGCCCCGCTCCTCGATCTAGCACAGCCCGAACTGATGCTGCGCCCACCGGGCGATATACATTTATTGGCTAGTGCGCTGGCAATCGGCCCCGGATTAGGAACATCCGAGTCTGCACAGCAGCAGTTGCGCCGTGCGTTGGGATTCGCAGGGCCGCTGGTACTGGATGCGGATGCGCTTAACCTCATTGCCGCTCATCCTCCATTGCAATCCTTGACGGCGCAACGTGAAGCTTCAACTGTGCTGACACCTCATCCAGCGGAAGCGGCCCGACTTTTGCAATGCTCGGTGATACAGATACAAGCGCATCGGCTGGACAGCGCGCTGGAGTTGGCCCGGCGCCTGCGAGCGGGCGTTGTGCTCAAAGGCAACGGCAGTATCGTGGCGGCGCCATCAGGACAATGGCATATCAATACCAGTGGCAATCCCGGGCTTGCGTCAGCGGGAACTGGCGATGCGCTGACCGGGTTGCTCGTTTCGCTATTGGCGCAGGGTTGGCTTGCGCATCAAGCCCTGTGTTGTGCAGTGCACTTGCATGGCGCGGCGGCAGATCATCTCGCCACGCACGGCATCGGCCCGATTGGTTTGACTGCGGGCGAATTACCCGACGCGGCACGCGCGGTGTTCAATCGATGGATATTGGACCAAGGTCAAGGGGAGAACATCGACATGCCGCCGAGCTTTTCCAAGCGATCGTAAAATGTGTCTATTGGATGGCCTACCGAATTTCAGCTGTGCTCACGCATAATCCGTATTTCGAAATCGTGCGCGACGCAATGACATGTTTGATGTTTTGAATCCGCAAGGCTGGTTGCCGGGTGTGCGACAAATAGTCTCACCGAATTTCGATGCGCGCCCGGTGGGTTGCGTAGTCGATCTGGTCGTCATTCATGCCATCAGTTTGCCACCTGATCAATTTGGCGGGCCCGGCATCGAACAACTTTTCACGAACAATCTCAATCCGCGCGAACATCCTTACTACGAAAGCGTCCATGCTTTGCGTGTGTCGGCACATTTCGTGGTTCGCCGAGATGGCAGCGTCACGCAATTTGTATCCACAGTCGATCGTGCCTGGCACGCGGGCGTATCGAGTTGGCGCGGACGCGAGCGCTGCAACGATTTCTCGATCGGTATCGAACTCGAAGGTTGCGATAGTCTGCCATTCAGGGTGGAGCAGTACGAGAAGCTCGCCAGGCTCGTTCGTGGCATTCAATCAAGCTATGCCATCCATGATGTTGTGGGGCACAGCGACATCGCGCCTGGTCGCAAGACCGACCCCGGTCCCTTTTTCGAATGGCCGCGCCTGCGCGCGCTCATCGATACGCTACGCTGATTCCGCTTTTTTGTTTGTCATATCTTGAACGATGCTGCGGGTCGCCCGACTCAGCCTTCGATCTCATTTGCGTTCGCTGTGGACGCGCCATCATTTTCATCTGCCGCAGAGATTGTTTATAAGTGAGCGATCGTGATCCTGCATGCGGCTTTCCGAGTCGCTGGTAATCGAATAAGTGCGTGGATAAGTCGGGGATAAAAATTTGGTGCTTGTCAGTTGCAAAGAGCACCACTAGAATTAGTCGCATGCAGTACATCAGCTACTACATCTAGTAGGTTGTAGCAGCCATAAGCAACAGCTTCGAAAGCCCTGCTGCGGGAAAACCCGGACAGTAGTGTTTAAAGCGAAGCCCACTAAAGGAGAGCGTCAATGCAGTTTGCGACCATGCCATCGTCCACTTCGTCCTCCACACCTTTTTCCGCGGAAGCGGGTTCGATGGCAGTGACCAGTAGCGCAACCGACTACGCGAGCTACCACATCATTCGGCGCAATGGCGCAGTGGTGCCATTCGAGCCAGCCAAGATTGCAGTAGCGATGACTAAAGCTTTTCTGGCCGTCGAGGGTTCGCATGGTGCCGTGTCTGCGCGCGTGCGCGATGTCGTCGCGCAATTGACGGAGGGTGTGGTCAATGCGTTGGTTCGCCGCCAGCCGCATGGCGGCACCTTTCATATTGAAGATATCCAGGACCAGGTCGAGCTCGCGCTGATGCGCTCGGGTGAACATGATGTGGCACGCTCTTATGTGCTGTATCGCGAAAAGCGGGCAGCGGAGCGCGCGCGTAAAGTGCCGGAGATCAATGGACAGACATTGAACGTGATCGATCGTGGCGTGAGCCGTCCGCTCGATCTGGCGACCTTGCACAGTCTGGTCGACTCGGCTTGTGTGGGATTGGGCAGTCACGTAAGTGCCGATGCGATTCTCGAAGCTTCGCTACGCAATCTTTACGACGGCGTGCCAATGGAAGAGGTACGCAAGGCGCTCATTCTTGCGGCACGTACGCATATCGAGAAGGATCCCGATTACAACTATGTCACGGCACGTTTGCAGCTGCACGATATTCGTCTGGAAGTATTGGGCGAAGAAGTGTTGCAGGCAGAAATGCCGTCGCGCTATCCGGAATATTTCCCGCGCTATATCCAGATGGGCATCGATGCCGAACTGCTCGATCCCAAACTGGGTTCGTTCGATCTGAAACGCTTGGGCGCGGCGATCGACGCTTCGCGCGATCTTCAATTCGGTTATCTCGGCCTGCAGACTTTGTACGACCGTTACTTTTTGCATATCGAAGAACGCCGCATCGAATTGCCGCAAGTATTTTTCATGCGTGTGGCGATGGGTTTGGCGCTCGCCGAAGTAGATAGAGAAGCGCGCGCCATCGAGTTCTACGATGTGTTGTCGAAATTCGATTTCATGAGCTCCACGCCCACTCTGTTCAATGCCGGTACGTTGCACTCGCAATTGTCATCGTGCTATTTGACCACGGTGAATGACGATCTGGATGGCATCTATCAGGGCATCAAGGAAAATGCGCTGCTGCAGAAATTTGCAGGTGGTTTGGGCAACGACTGGACGCCGATCCGCTCGCTGGGTAGCCGCATCAAAGGCACCAACGGCAAGAGCCAGGGCGTGATTCCTTTCCTGAAGGTTGTCAACGATACGGCGGTGGCAGTTAACCAAGGCGGCAAGCGCAAAGGTGCGGTGTGCGCATATCTGGAAAGCTGGCACCTGGACATCGAAGAATTTTTGGAGTTGCGCAAGAACACCGGCGACGAACGCCGCCGCACGCACGACATGAATACTGCCAACTGGATCCCAGACCTGTTCATGAAGCGTGTGATGGAAGCCGGCGAATGGACATTGTTCTCGCCATCCGATGTGCCCGATCTGCATGACAAGTGGGGCAAGGCTTTTGAGACCGCTTATATTGCTTACGAACAGAAGGCCGATCGCGGCGAAATCAAATTGTTCCGCCGCATGCCCGCGCTGCAACTGTGGCGCAAGATGTTGTCCATGCTGTTCGAAACGGGCCACCCATGGATTACCTTCAAGGATCCGTGCAACGTTCGCTCGCCGCAGTCGCACGTCGGCGTGGTGCATAGCTCTAATCTTTGTACCGAGATTACGCTGAACACTTCAGACACGGAGATCGCCGTCTGCAATCTCGGTTCGGTTAATCTGCCTGCTCACTTGAAGAATGTGAATGGGCAAAAAGTACTCGATCACGATAAGCTCAAAGGCACGATCCGTACGGCGATGCGCATGCTCGACAACGTCGTCGACATCAATTTCTATGCCGTCGGTAAAGCGCGTACTTCCAATTTCAAACATCGCCCGGTTGGTTTGGGCATCATGGGTTTTCAGGATTGTCTGCA
The DNA here is from genome assembly GCA_036273835.1 of Rhodocyclaceae bacterium. GTDB lineage: Bacteria > Pseudomonadota > Gammaproteobacteria > Burkholderiales > Rhodocyclaceae > DASUGV01. The sequence goes on along the minus strand of DASUGV010000213.1, from coordinate 835 downwards.
TGCACAACGCATTCCTTACGCGTCGCAACAGGCGGTCGAATTTGCCGATCGCTCGATGGAGGCCGTTTGCTATTACGCTTATTGGGCTTCGACCGATCTGGCAGAAGAACGTGGCCGCTATTCCAGCTTCAAAGGTTCGTTGTGGGACCGAGGCATCCTGCCGTTGGACTCGGTTGAACTGCTTGCTCAAGAGCGTGGTGGTTATCTCGAAGTTGACCGTTCTTCCACCATGGATTGGGAGTCGCTGCGTACACGCATCCATCAAGTCGGCATGCGTAATTCCAACTGCGTAGCGATTGCGCCGACTGCAACCATCTCCAACATCATTGGTGTCGATGCGTGCATCGAACCGACTTTCCAGAACCTTTACGTCAAGTCGAATCTCTCCGGCGAGTTCACCATTGCCAACGAGAGTCTGGTACGCGATCTAAAGAAACTGGGTTTGTGGGACGAAGTTATGGTTGCCGACCTCAAGTACTTCGATGGTTCGCTGGCGCGCATCGATCGTGTGCCGGAAGAACTACGCACGCTCTATGCGACGGCTTTCGAAGTTGAGCCAAAGTGGTTGGTGGAATGCGCGTCGCGCCGCGCCAAGTGGATCGACCAGGCACAGTCGCTCAATATATATATGGCAGGAGCATCGGGCCGAAAACTGGACGACACCTACAAGCTGGCGTGGTTACGTGGTCTCAAAACGACTTATTACTTGCGCTCGATGAGTGCCACGAGCGCGGAAAAATCGACCGGCCGCGGTGGTGAGCTCAACGCTGTGCCGGTGAGTGGCGGCATGACTGCAGCGCAATCTTCAGGCGCGGGAGCAGGGACTGGTAGCGCC